>NZ_JADPAA010000016.1:0-73686 GCF_015669365.1 Clostridium sp. 1001283B150210_160208_E6
GAAGAGAATTCAAATTCATGAATTCTCTTCTTTCTTTTTATCGGATTGTATCAAATTTATTTTGATACAGCTCCTTTGTATTTCCCCTAATTTTCTTTTCTTAATTCTTTGGATTTATCAAAACCCGGATCAACTTTAAATATACTTACAGATAATTTCTTATATACTAACATAGTTATTGCCGACACCAAAATAGCTTTTAGTCCGTTAAATGGTATTAAACCTACCATTACATATTGAGTTATATCAATCTTTCCCGACATACCGAAAACAGGTAACAACAAGTATATATTTGCTAAAATTCCTGCTACCTCCATAAATAGTCCACCAACTATCATTCCAATAATAGCACTCTTCTTACTTTTATTTCTATGATAAATCATTGCTGCTGGTACTACAAAAGATACACCTATTATAAAGTTTGCAAGTTCCCCTACAAAACCTGTTGCAGTTCCTGTCATTAATAGATTTAAAAGAATTTTTAAACCTTCTATAATAACACCTGCCATTGGTCCAAAGGCAAAAGCTCCTATAAGAACTGGTAACTCACTTAAGTCCATCTTTAACCATGGAAATAATGGTATTAGTGGTATTTCAAAAAGCATAATTACCACTGCAATTGCACTAAGTAATGCAATTTTAACAAATTTACTAAGATTTTTTGAAGTATTCATTTTCCCTTCTCCTCCCAAAAGTTAATCTTCTGGGGTAGCTTATTAGAATTTAGCTTTTTAATCATATTTAATATAGCCTCCGGAAAACTATTTATACATCTTAGTGTATAAAAATATGATTTAAAAAATAAAAAAGCCCTGATAATAATTATCAGGGCCACAAAAAAACACACTTATTATAGAGCTAGCTCTACTAAATCCTAATACGTTACCTTCTTTCATCCAGACTATACTGTCGGCCTCGGAGTTTCACCGAATCTGCTAAAAATAGCTCGCGGGCTTTACCGCCGGTGGGGAATTACGCCCCGCCCTGAAGATTTATTTAATTTACAAATATATTATACATATATGTACAAACATATTCAAGTTATTACTATATTTTTTTATACAACTAAAAGAGAGAAGTCTCCTTAGACTTCTCTCTTTTAGTTGTATTCTACTCATCTTCCTTAATATCTTTCATAGTTAAAGCAATTCTATGTCTCTTTGTATCTACTTCCATTACTCTAACCTTTATTACATCTCCAACCTTAACAATATCAAGTGGATGCTTTACAAATCTATTAGCCATTTGGCTCTTATGAACTAATCCATCTTGGTGAACTCCAATATCAACAAAGGCACCAAAATCAGAAACATTTCTTACAGTTCCCATAAGAACCATACCTGGTTGTAAGTCCTCAAGGTTAATTACACCAGTCTTTAAAATAGGTTTTGGCATTTCATCTCTTGGGTCTCTACCTGGCTTTTGAAGTTCTTTAATTATATCCTTTAATGTCATTTCACCAATTTCTAATTCTTTTTCTATGTTCTTTAAGCCCTTTTCTGCAACCCTATCCTCAATATCAGAAAGCTTATTGTTCTTTAAATCTTCACTAGTATATCCCAGTAACTTTATAAGTTCTTTGGCTTCCTTATATGATTCTGGGTGAACAGCAGTGTTATCTAAAGGTTCTTTACTTTCTTGAACTCTTAAGAAACCAGCACATTGCTCATATGCCTTTTGACCTAATCTCTTAACTTTTAAAAGCTCTTTTCTTGCTTTAAATCCACCTTGTTCATCTCTATAATCAACTATATTCTTAGCTATAGCTGCATTTATACCTGAAACATATGTTAAAAGGCTTGGAGTTGCTGTATTTAAGTCTACACCAACCTTATTTACTGAATCTTCAACAACACCCTTTAAAGATTCCTCTAACCTTTTTTGAGTAACATCATGTTGATATTGACCAACTCCTATTGCTTTAGGATCAATTTTAACAAGTTCTGCCATAGGATCTTGTAATCTTCTACCTATGGATATTGCTCCTCTTACAGTAACATCTAAATCAGGATATTCCTTAGTTGCAAGTTCTGATGCTGAATAAACTGAAGCTCCTGCCTCTGAAACTATAACATAAGCTACTTCTTTTCCACTTTCTTTCTTAATTTCAGAAATCATTTCTGCAATAACTTCTTCAGATTCTCTTGATGCTGTACCATTTCCTAAAGAAATAACATCTACATCATATTTATATATTAATTCCTTTAATGTCTTCTTAGTTCCTACAATATCTCTCCTTGGAACTGTTGGATATACTGCTACATTTTCAAGGAATTTACCTGTACTATCTAATACTGCTATCTTACATCCTGTTCTAAATCCAGGGTCATATCCCATAACAGTCTTTCCTTTAATAGGTGCTTGCATAAGTAAAGCCTTAAGGTTTTCCTTAAAAATTAAAATTGCCCCTACTTCTCCCTTATCAGTTAATTCACTTCTTATTTCTCTTTCTATTGAGGGGAATATTAATCTCTTGTAAGCATCCCTAATTGCTAACTTTAACTGCTCATCTGAAACTTTATTTCCCTTAAGAATTTCTCTTTCTAAATAAGATATAATCTTATCTTCTCCAATTGTTATCTTAACAGAAAGAATTTTTTCCTTTTCTCCTCTATTAATAGCTAATATTCTATGTGGAGGTATCTTTCTAACCTCTTCACTATAGTCATAGTACATTTCATAAGGAGTTGTTTCTTCTGAAGATCCTTTAGACTCTATTAACCCTTCTCTCATTACTAATTCTCTTATGAATTTTCTGTACTTAGCTTCTTCTGAAATTCCTTCTGCAATTATATCTAAAGCACCTGATACTGCATCTTCTGCTTTTTCAACTCCCTTTTCTTCATCTATATACTTAGAAGCTTCCTGAAGTAAATCTCCTTTGAATGCACCTTCTAATATAAGATTAGCTAATGGTTCTAATCCCTTCTCTTTAGCTATAGTTGCTCTTGTTCTCTTCTTTGGCTTATATGGTCTATATATATCTTCCACTTCAGTTAAAGTTTCAGCCTTGCCTAATGCTTCTGTTATTTCTTGGGTTAACTTTCCTTGCTCCTCTATAAGCCTAGAAACATCAGCTTTTCTCTCATCTAAATTCCTTAAATAAGTTAATCTTTCAGAAAACTTTCTTAAAACTTCATCTGAAAGTCCACCTGTTTTTTCTTTTCTGTAACGAGCTATGAAAGGAACTGTGTTTCCTTCATCTAGCATTTCTACTACATTATTTACTACTCCAATCTTTAGTTCTAATTCCTTGGCTAATCTTTCTTCAATACTTACCATTTTTTCCTCCTAAGATTTACCTCTATATTAATAGTATTTTTCTATTATATGCTTTTTTATTCCTTTTGAAAATAATAGTTACTCTTCTAATAACTTCTTAAGCTCTATCCAATTATTAATTTCTATATAATCAACCATTGGTGTATATTTTTCTTCCCTAAGTGCTCCTTTAAACCATATAGGTTTTATGCCACTTAAACTAGCTCCTTCAACATCAGCAATTACATTATCTCCACAAAACCATACATCCTTACTCTCTAAATTAGCTTTTCTAAGTGCTAATTCAAAAATTCTTTTATGAGGTTTCTTAAACATATATTCACTTGATGCAATAATAAACTCAAAATGATTATTAGGAAGAAAGGTATTTATCCTATTTTTTAAGGTTTCTCCACTATAGCTTAAATTACTAATAACACCAGTTCTTATTCCTTTTTCATGTAAAAAGTTTAATAAAAGTTCAATATTTTCTACTGGTTTTCCTGGTGCTGAAGCATCCCAGAATATTCTATCCATCTCATTTTGAGTAAGATCAAACTCAATTCCAAAATAATCATATAAATAATTTTGAAAACAATAATTATGGACCTCTATACTATTAAAAAACTTTTTGCCATCACCTTCTCTTCCAATTTCAATATTTAGTTCAGTATAAAAATCAAATACTTCCTCTGCACTAATATTATTAGGATTCTTAGTTGCTTTACCTAAAAGAACATTTAATCCTTCTAACCTATTAAATTTTTGTTCTTCAATAAGAGTCTGTCCATAGTCAAAAAGTATCATCTTTGGATAATCCATATATTCTTCCCCCTTTAAACCTCTTTCACCATCCTATAATATCATTTTTTTCAATATTATTGAAATCACTTTTTTCTTTTCTTGTGATTTTTTCTTACTCTCTTTATAATAATTATTATTTATACTGCAAAGGAGAAGGTGTTAATGGAAAAGATAAACATGCTTGGTACAGGCTCTGCTATGGTTACTAAATGCTATAATACTTGCTTTACTATTTCTAACAATGATGAGTACTTTTTAGTTGATTGTGGTGGGGGGAATACCGTTCTTACTAACTTAGAGAAATCAGAAATCCCTATTAATAAAATTCATAATATGTTTATTTCACATAACCATAACGATCATATATTAGGTTCTATATGGGTTATAAGAGCTGTGTGTAATAATATTCTCAATGGAAAATATGAGGGAAACTTAAATATATACTGTCACCAATCTTCAATAGATGCTATCAAGAGTATAAGCTTTTATGTACTCCAAAATAAATTCACAAAATTCTTTGATAACAGAGTACTCTTCATCCCAATAAATAATGGTGATGAAGCTGAAATACTTGGAAGAAAAACTATATTTTTTGATATAAAGAGCACTAAACAACTTCAACATGGATTTAAAACTTATCTTCTAAATGGTAAATCTCTTACTTTCCTTGGTGACGAACCCTATAGAGAATATGTTAAAGATTACTGTATAAATACAGATTATCTTATGCATGAAGCTTTTTGTTCTTATGAAGATAGAGAAATTTTTAAACCTTATGAAAAGCATCATGCTACATCAAAGGATGCTTGTGAAAATGCAGCAAAACTTAATGTAGGAACTGTAATTCTATATCATGCTGAAGATAAAAACTTAGCTACAAGGAAGGAACGCTATATTAAGGAAGGTAAAGAAGTTTTTAATGGAACTATCTATGTTCCAGATGATTTAGATATTATTAAACTATAAAATAAAGTAGAACTTATCCTTTTATATTATGTAACCTTCTGATATAATATAATTTGTAAATATTTTACAGTAGGTGATTTTATGAATAAAATGATACAAAAAATAGTCTCTCTAGCATTACTTTTTTTAATAAGCCTCTTAGTATTAGATTATTTTAAAATAATAGAATTTAATAATGTTTTAGGAAGTTCCCTAGCTTTTATAACAATTGTTTTAATAGTTTTTTCTTCTACATCTGTAATATGTACAAGCAAATCTGGATTAAATAAATTTATAAACTATTTAATTTTAACTGCAATCACTGTAGGAATAGTTCTTAGAATTATTTACGGAAAATTAAATATGGTTATATATGCCGCACTACTACTTACAGTTGTTTACGCATTAATGGATATGCTCTATAAAAGACCAGACTAACATAATCATAATATTGCCCCTGAATTAATAGTATTAAATGAATAACTATTAATTCGGGGTTTTATTATGAAAAAAATTATTTACAGCATTGCCACCTTACTTTCCTTAACTGGACTCATAGTTTGTATATTTTTCAAAAGTAGTTACTACAACTTCAATCCTTCAAATGTTAAAAAAAATATAGAATATCTTTCTTCAGAAGAACTTAAAGGAAGACTTTCTGGAAGTTCTGAAAATGAAAGAGTTGCAAATGAAATAGAAGGACTATTTAAAGAACTTAATCTTAAACCTTTAAATAATGAATATAAACAAAGCTTTAATGTAAATGCTCCTATTTTCACAGGAGGTACCCCTACTCTTAAATTGTTGGCAGGTGAATCTGTTGTGCAAGAATTTAAATTGGGTGATGAATTCAAAGAGGACATGCTTAATTTCAAAACAACCTCTATTCAATTTACAAAGAATGATAAGTATGACATCTATAAAAGCGGATTTGCATTTCATAAAAATAATGAAACATACTTTTTTACCTCTAACTTAAATAAAGAATCCTCCTTTAGAAGCTCTTTTTGGAATGAGGCTCCATATTCTTTTGTTATAGAGATAAATATTGATACTTTTAACGCAATACTAGATGGTATAAGAATGGGATATACCTTAGATGTAAGTTTGCCATATAAGGTTGAAGAAAAAACTATATACAACGTTTGTGGTATGATAGAAGGTACCTCGAAAGACCTACCTCCTTTAGTATTTACTGCACACTTTGACCATTTAGGTGCCGATAGTTTAGGAACAGTTTATTCTGGAGCTTTAGATAATGCATCAGGTACAGCTTTTTTATTTGAACTAGCAAAAACCTTTTCCACTTTAAGACTTCCTGAACGTGATATTATATTTGTTGCTTTAAATGCAGAAGAATTTGGTCTACTTGGTTCTAAGGCTTTTGCAGATAAATATAAGGATGAATTAAGTGGTGCAGAAATAATCAATTTTGATATGGTAGGATGTGAAGATTATCCAATAACTATGATGAGTAGTGCATCTAACCTTGATAAAACTACTCCTTTAATAGATAGCTTAATTGAAATATGTAATAACTTTGATATTGAAAATAAGGTTACTTATCAAGATTCAAGTGATCATGCTAGTTTCTGTAACGATGGCTTTGACTCATTAACATTATCTCATTCTAATACCACCAATATCCACACTCCAAATGATACTGTAGACAAAATATCAACTAGAGGAATCTCTCAAGTCTATGAAGTTGTAGAGTGCAAGACAATAGATTATGCTTACAATAATATAATATTAATTTTCTATAACTCAAAAACACTAATCCTTTTTGCCTTAACTTCTATTGCCTTATTACTTATTGGATTAGTTAAATTAAAACATATTGTAATAAAAGATGAAGATTTAAGTGCTTAAAAAAGTGGAGTGGATATTTATTTTTCTTGTTCCGTCGCAATCTCTAAGTCACAGAAAAATAAATATCTATTCCCTTTCTACTAAAGGTAAGGAAATTATAAAACTATTATCTGTGATTTTATATTTTCCTATGTCATTTTATAATCTTCTTTCAATAAGGAATACCATGCTGCATCACAAATCCCCTGATTATTTATATCGGATTGTCTAAGAGTCCCTTCATACTTTAAACCGCACTTCTCCATAACCTTGCCAGAATTTGTATTCCTCGGATCATGTCTTGACTCTATTCTATTTATTCCAACCTCTTCAATTAAAAATTTTATAACTGCTAAAAAGGCTTCAGAAGTAATTCCTTTATTCCACCAACGTCTTCCAATACAATATCCTATATGAGCACTTCCTACTTCTTCATTCAATCTAACTACCCCAATTGAACCAATTACCTGACCAATTTCTTTTAGCTCTATCCCCCAATCATAGGTTCTGGGATCACTATAATTACTTATTAAAGACTTTATATATTCTTTAGATATATCTAAACTCTTATGGGCAGGCCACATCAAATACTTAGTAACCTCATTATCACTTGCCCAATTATGAAACATAACTTCTCCATCATCTATGTTAAATTTTCTTAAAATCAATCGATTAGTTTCTAATGTTACCGTACCTAAATTCTTCATATTATACCCCCAATTAATCTCTATAAAATTATTTTTTATTATTAAATTTTATTTCTAACAAAACTTTTATATGTGACTAAAATATGAGCAATTCCCCAAACCCCTGTTGGTATAAAAGCTACGAAATTCCCAATGCAAATTTCACTTAGAATAAAGTATACAACGGGAAATACGGCCATACAAATAAGTATCACAAAATTTATTTTTCCTAAATTTAACTTTATTTATTCTTAAGTTCTTGCTCACTATAATGTTTCCTAATCTATTTTATCTTAATTATCTCGTTTATTTATATTAACTAATTAAACCCACAAAAAGAAGCTATCAATAATAGCTTCTTTGTTTAAATTGTTTCCATTTTAATTTTATATATAGCTTATTATCTTCTTTTTCCGCCCAAATCTTTTGTCCTTGCTTCTCTACCAAAACCTTAGTTATTGCAAGACCTAATCCTGTATTTTGTCCTGTTCTCATTCTATCCCCAGTAAAAAATCGTTCAAAAATCCTTGATGCATCATCCTTTTTCAAACTACTTGCATCATTACAAAAAACTATTAACACTCCATTTTTTTCTTTCTTTAACTCAATTGATAAATCTCCTTCTGCATGCTTTAATGCATTTTGAATTAGATTAGTAAAAATTCGATTTATAGCTTTTTTGTCACCGTATACTAACGGGATATTCTCTTCAATATCAATCTTTGGCTCTAATCCCTTGCTAATAAATTCACTATAGAATGAAGCTATATGGTCACATAAAATATTACTTAAACTAACCCATTCACAATCAATAACATATTCATCTGCTTGCAATCTTGATAAGTCATAAAAACTAGATATTAATTCTTTTAAATTGTTAGACCTTGATTCTAGAATAGATATATATTGTTTTTTCTCCTTCTTAGTTATATCCTCATCCTGAATTAATTGGATATAACCTATTATAGATGTTAATGGAGTTCTTAGATCATGAGATATATTTGCAATAGATTGCCTTAGTTCTATATCCTTCTTTTTATATTCTTCAGTTATTTTCTTATTAATCTTTAAAGATTTATTTATTTCTTCTATTAAATCTTCTATCTTACTATTAGGATATCCCATTCTAAGCTCTTCATTGGTCTCACTATCATTTATTTCTCTTAACTTTTCAGTTAATTTTTCAATCTCCCTACGTCTTAAAATAAGTAAGGTAATTGTAATACAAAGAAATACTAGTAATATACTTATTATTAAATTTTGCACTACACTCACCTTCCTTTTATTAAACTTCTCTTCTCCTAAAAATCAATAATGATATGGTAGTAAAAAATATAACTGTAAAAATTCCAACCCATAAAACATGAATCATCATATCATTTGTAGCATTAAAATTACCAACTATATATGCTTGTGGAATTATAAGCCATCTCCTTAATATACTTACTCCGCTCCACGCCCTTCTACCTAAATTAGCTATAATGCCTTCTGATAAAGCCAAAGAAAAAATATACATTGCTGGCGCCATACTATCTATTTTTAATAATACAACCCAAAAGTTTGCGATTGCAAGGCTCCCAATAAAAATTGGGTATACACATAATATCCTTATAATAAAGCTTCTAAAAATATCGCTTGTATAACCTTCTCCACCTTCTAAAAAACACATCCCTATGATTAAAGCTAAAACTATTAATATAAATGTTATAGTTCCCATAATACCTTGACCAATAAATTTAGCTATATATATCTTACCTCGAGATACATTTGAAGTTACTGTATTCTTTATTGTTCCATACTTAAACTCTTCACCAAAAAGCACTCCCAAGAATGCTAACATAAAAAGAGCTGCTTCTATTCCTAAGTTTGAAACTTTCTCTATTACATATAGTTTCGTAGTACTTCCTTCAAATATAAATAATGCAAATACCAAAAATGTTATTCCTAATAACACACCATTAAAAACATAGATATACGGTCTATGAATAAATTTGTACAGTTCTGATTTTACTATGTTTAACATACCCCTTCCCCCTCTTAAGCTTCTTGTTTCTTATAGATACTAACAGAAGCCGCGGTAAACAAGATTATATAGCATAAACTTACTGTAAATACTTTAGGTAACTCTCCCCAACCTGAAAATAATGTTGATATATCTCCAACTTGGGTAGATAAAAATATCCATTGAACTTTTCCTATACCACTCCATACTGTTCTTTCAATAATATAAATCACATTAGAAATTTGCATCAATATAAAATAGTATATTATACATACTATAGATTGCTTTTTAAAAATAACTCCTAAAAAGTTTACTATAGAAATCCCTCCTATATACGGAATTGTGCTTATATAAAACCTTTTAATAAACTCTATAATAAGTTCTTTATTGTAACCCTCTCCTGGTTCTAATAAACTAAGTAATAATAGAAAAATTATCATACAAATAGTTGCTACTATATATGCAAGAATAACTTGTACTATAAACTTACTAAAGAATATCTTAGTTCTTGATACGCTAGAAGAAATTAAATTTTTCAAACTTCTATTCCCATATTCTTCTACTAAAACCACTCCAAATATCATCATTAAATAGAAAAAGAATGTAAAAGCGTTAAAATCGCAAATCAAGTTTATCATTTCAACTCTTGTTATTCCTCTTAACTCTACTATATTTATATTTAGAGTCCCCTTGGCGGACAACATAACCAAAGTTATACCTACAACTAAAGCTCCACATACACTATACATAAATGGACTTCTTAAATATCTATAAATATCTGCTTTAATTAACTTTACCATTTTTTTCGCCCCCTATTAGGTTGATGAAATAATCCTCTAAACTACTTCCCACCTTATCTAAAGAGGACACCATAACCCCTCCATTAAGTAGCTCTTTGTTAACTATAAATGGCTCTTCTAAATATTCATAAACATTAATTAAGTTATTATTTAAAACCTCATATTTATTACAATTTAATTTTTCCTCTAATATTATTGCTGCTTTTTCAGCATTATCTACCTTAATCGCTAAACAGTGCTTACATTTTTCTGCTAATTTCTCTGCTGATATCTCTTCTACTAATTTCCCATCATTAATAAATCCATAGCAAGTAGCAAGTTGAGAAAGTTCTCCTAATATATGACTAGATATTAAAATAGTAATATTTTTAACCCTATTTAAGTTTATTAAAAGTTGTCTTATTTCTTTAATCCCCATAGGATCTAATCCATTAATAGGCTCATCTAATATTAATAAATCTGGGTTTCCCATAATGGCTAGTGCAATTCCTAATCTCTGCTTCATCCCAAGTGAAAAACCTTTAAATTTCTTCTTTCCTACATCTTCTAGGCCTACAAGTTTTAATGCTTCATCAACACATTCTTTTCCTACTATTCCTCTTTGAATCCTATAATACTCTAAATTTTCTTTTGCAGATAAATATGGGTAAAAACATGGTGATTCTACAAGACATCCTATTTTCGAATGTACTTTTATCCTGTCCTTTTCCGAAGTCTTCCCAAACAACTCCACTTCACCATCTGTAATATTGGCTAAAGATAATGCCATTCTGATTATTGTAGTTTTACCAGCACCATTTTTTCCAATTAGTCCATATATATCACCTTTATTAACTGTTAGATTAACTTTATCTACTACATATTTATCTCCATACTTCTTACTTAAATTTCTTGTAACAAGTACATTTTCTTTCATATTTATCATCCCTTCCTCTATATTTTCTCTTTAAGAGCTCTCTTACAATTCCTATTGTAAAATCAATAAAACAAGATATCTTAAAGAAAACATTAAGAAAGTATTAAGTTAATCAGCTAATTTAAATCCTATTCCCCATACAGTTTTGATGTACTCATTATCTTTATCAATACTACTAATTTTTGAACGTAAATTACTCACATGAACATTAACCGTGTTATCATCTCCAAAAAAATCATCATTCCACACATGCTCAAACAAATTCTCTCTAGTAAATACTTTTTTAGGATTACTCATTAGCAACTCCAATATAGAAAACTCTTTCCCTGTTAGAGTAATTCTTTCATTCTTAACTCTAACTTCTATTTGCTCTTTATCCAATACCAACTCTTTATACTTAAGCACTTTTTTAGAATTTTCTCCTATAGAAAACTTAGTGTATCTTCTAAGCTGCGCTTCAACCCTAGCTAATATTTCTTTGATATCAAATGGTTTAGATACAAAATCATCTGCCCCCATTTTTAGAACATTTACTTTATCATCTAAGGCTGTTTTAGCTGAAATAACTATTATAGGCATATTTTTAGTTTCTCTAATATTCCCAATTATTTCTTCCCCAGTCATTCCAGGAAGCATTAAGTCTAATAATACTAACTGAAAATTATACATATTTAAAAGCATCTTTCCTTCTGTTCCTGAAAAGGCTTGTCTAACATTATATCCTTGCTTAATTAAAATCTTATAAATCAAATTATTTATACTTTCGTCATCTTCTATAACTAATATATTTTCCTTCATATAGTTCTCACTCCTATAACATAGTAGATTATATCTTAATTATAATATTTTATAAAAGTAAACTAGAAATTGCAAAATAATTTACCATCATTAATTACTCTCGCTCATAGTTAGGTAATTATAACCTTTTAATGATCTGAATTATGCATAGGAATACAATCCTATGGGATTGCATAAGTTCATCTATTTTATCTTAATTACCTGGTTTATCTATATTAACTAATTAAACACTCTTTTTACCTAGTGCCTTCTTATCTTTTACCTCCTTACCTTTTTACCTAGTATCTTAACCCTGTACCTTCTATCGCTTTTCACAAAAAGAAACTGCCCTTAGGCAGTTTCCCTTATTTTGCATTTTTTCTTTTTTTAAGAACTACTACTGTTACTCCAGAGCATAGCATTAAAGCAACAAGTACTATTACCACTGTCATTGAATTACTGTCCCCAGTTTTTGATGGTGTTCCTTGAGTATTACTTGTAGTTCCACCATTATTATTTGTATCACCAGGTTTTATTGAATCTCCAGGCTTACCTGGATTCTCTGTATCTCCTCCACTAGGTGGTGTTATTACACCAGAATCTGAAATAATCTTAAAGTGTCTTGTAACAACTAAAGATTTATTTCCAGCCTTATCTGTAGCATAAGCCTCTAAAGTATATTCTCCTTCAGCTGTAATTTCCTCTCCACCATATGAATTTCCATTTAATAAAAGAGTAATTGTAGCTTCTTCATCATTACAAACAACATTAGGTATTACTGATTCTGTGAATTCTTGTCCTTCACCTATATTTGTAATGTTTACTTGTGGAGCTTCAGTATCTATCTTAACCTCAGCTAATGCAACTTCACTCACATTACCTGCATAATCAGTTACTCTTGCATATACCTTAGAAGATATACCTACTGAGAATTGTCCGTTATATTCAGTATAATTTTCTCCATCAAAACTGTATTCAATCTTATCAATTTGAATTTCATTAGAACTAATTGTTACATTAACAGGTTTATTAGTTAATTCTGTAGTGCTTAAGTTTATAGAAGGCTTTACTGGAGCTTCCTTATCTAAAATAACAGGAATATATTCAGCAACACTATTTCCCATCATATCAACAGCTTCAACTAATACATTATTAACACCTTGTTGTAATTTTATGTTCTTAGAGAACTCTCTTTGTAATTTATCTTCTCCCTCTACAAACATTTGATCTAAAGTTAATACTGCTTCACCATTTATATATAGGGAATATCCATGTAGATTATCTGTAACATTTCCTTTTAAAGTGAAATTTTCATTGTTAGTGTAAACTTTATTATCATCTCTAACATTTAAATCAAATGATACTGATGGTGCTTTTGAATCATAAAGAACTTTATAGTTCTTATTAACAATAACTTTTCCGTCCTTATCTTCCAAATAAACATTAATCCTATTTGTGCCTTGTTCTAGTTTTTGCTTAAATTCAAATGTTAAATCATTCTTTACAGTTACATCTTCTCCAGAAATCTTAAAGACTCCAGGTTTATTGCTTAACTTACCTTCAATTGTATAAAAATCATTTTCTGTTAATTGAGCTGAAATAATATTAAGTGCTTCTAAATTATAGAATTCAACTGATAAATTATTATCTTCACTATACCTAGAAATAACCATATCTTTATAAGATATATTTCCAGCTGCATCTGCTGCTATTATGGATATACCATTTAATCCATCTGTAAGGTTCACTTCTACGCTTCCTTTTCCATTTGCATCTAAGGATATAGGTTGTAAATCTTCACTATTAACTCCTAGGTATGCCTCAACATAATTCCCAGTAAACTCATTTATTTCAGAAACTGATACCTGAAGATTTATAGAATCTTCTGTAGTTGTATAGTAAGGTGATACAGTTCCTATATCAGGTGTAACAGAAAGAACTGGTGCAATAGTATCTAATAATACTAGTATACTTGTTCTAACTATAGTATTTCCGTCCCTATCTTCTGCATATAGACTTACTTCATTAACTCCCTCAACTACTGGCAATGGGTAATTAAATCTATTATTTTCTATTTCTACATCTTCACCATTTATCTTTAAAACTCCCACTGAATCATTAGCTAAACCAGTTACATTATACTTACCATCAGCTAACATATCTGCTGAAATAATCATGCCATTAGATATATTAGTAAATTTAACATCTGCATTTGTAACATTTGAGATAACCTTTTGATCTAATCCAAAATTACCTGCATTATCCATTGTAGCAACTACTATATCATTAGTAGTTTCAATTGCAAAAGGAATTATAGCATAGTAATTACCATTAGAATCTTTACTTATATTATCTTCAGATAATACAAGCATTTTATCTCCAATCATAACTACAAAGATATCACTTAATCCTGAGGCTTCATCATTAGACTTCCA
Source organism: Clostridium sp. 1001283B150210_160208_E6 (assembly GCF_015669365.1). NCBI lineage: Bacteria > Bacillati > Bacillota > Clostridia > Eubacteriales > Clostridiaceae > Clostridium > Clostridium sp. 1001283B150210_160208_E6. Next base: position 14,478 of record NZ_JADPAA010000016.1, read on the forward strand.
TTTTAAAACATAGTTAACACTATTATTATCACTTGCAATACTCTCAACTCCAAGAATATCTATTTCTGGAGCAACTGTATCTACCATAATTGGCATATCTAAGTTTTGAGGAGTTGCATTTGGTAAATCAACTTTATTAACTACTCTAATATAATAATTACCGTCTTCAGCATTTTCATATCTACCAGTATTCATATTATATAGTGTTCCATCCCAAGCTCCTTCACTAACTAGCTTAGGACCACTAGTTCCATTAATATATTCTTCAAGAATATTCTTCCTAACATTATTTTCTTTATATATTTCAGATAAAACATCTCCATTTTCATCTAAAACTTGAATCTTAAGTTCTTTAGAATTTCTAAGCATATATAAATATGGCATTACTTCATCTAAAGTACCATCATTATTAGGAGAGAAGGCCATCTTACTCTTATCAAATACTGTATATTGTCCATTATTAACTGCTCCAATATAAGATAAACTTTCACCAGAAACTCCAATTAAAGCTGTTTCTGCAGTAATACTAGAAGTTGATCCATCAGTGTATTCAGGATCATCTACTATTTTTTCAGCAGACCAATCTCCATAGAAGCCCATAAATGGCATTACTAAAGAAGGTGTATTTTCATTACCTACAAATTTTACAAATCCTTCAACAAACTTTTGTGCTGTAACAGCTGATGAAAGATTTAAAGTACAAGTTACTGTAGCAGTTCCATTAGCTGGTACTGTTACTGATGACTTATCAAAATTTATTGAAGCACCTTCAAGTTCAACTTCATGAATATATCCAGCTTGATCAGTTACCTCACTATATACCTTAACTTCTGGAATAGAATAAGTTATTTCTTCACTTCCATAATTCTTTAAAGTTAAGGTAAAGCTTGTGCTATTTCCAATTTCCTTTAAGGCTACAGATGCTTGTCCATCAGAATTAGTAACCATTACCTTGTTATTTATTGCATTTCTTATTTGTAAAAGCCCAGCTCCTTGTCTTCTTGGAGAATAAGGAGTTACTCCATTTCCATACTTGTCAGTCATAGGAACTGATGTATTCATTGCAGTATTCTTTGCAAATGTAACTAAATCTCTTTCTGATAGGTTTAATCCATTAGCTTTAATGCCTTGCATAATTAATGCTTGAGCACCTGAAGTGTGTGGTGCAGCCATAGATGTACCACTCATACTTTGATAATTATCATTATTTGCAAGAGAATAAATATCTCCACCTGGTGCAGTTATTTCAGGCTTAAATTCTAGGCTTGGTGTTGGACCCCATGAAGTAAATTGAGACATATCACCCTTATCTATATTTTCGCTTGATAATGCTCCACCTTGCTCAAACTTTATTGTACTATCCCCTGATGTTATTAGAGATCTTAGCCTTTCACCATCTGAATATCCTACACTAAATATAGGTTTATCAGCTATAACATTATCAACTGCCATAGAGATGGTTTCATTTCCACCATCTGCATGGTTATATATAATAACTGCCGAAGCACCTGCGTTTATAGCATTATTATATTTTTCTGTAAAGCTTATATCTCCTCTAATAATTAAAGCTATCTTACCATCTGCATTTGTACAGTCACTTTCGCTACCTATACCACAATAAACTAATTCATGGTTATTTGATAGAGAATCGTAATTAGATCCACTTACCTTTGAATATTGAACTTTTCCAGTAGCATTACCTGTTGTTGTGTAAGTTAATGCTGGCCCTATTGCTGATGTATTTTCCATGGATGCAACTGATAAAGCATCAGAAGCTGTTGATGGAGAACCTATTAAACCTGTATCAATAGTTCCAAATAAGTTATGAGGTTGTTCCCATGAGCTTGAACTTGTAGATACTTGTGCATTACCAGCTGATATTACACATAAAACGCCCTTATCTGTAGCATTCTTTATAGCCACTTCTTGTGGATCATCAGGATCACTAAAACCTGCATCTGATCCTAAGCTCATGTTAATTACATCTGCTCCTAATTTAACAGAGTCTTCAATAGCAGCAATTATATCATCATCATATGCTCCTTTTATTTCAGGATTATTAGAAAATACCTTCATTGCTAGAAGTTGTGCCTCTGGGGCAACCCCCTTAACACCCATTAATCCTTCTACCTCATCTGAAGATCCGTTGGCTCCCACGATTCCAGCTACATGCATACCATGTTCCCCTGCAGCTCCAACATCAATAATGTCATTATTTCCATCTGCATAGTTATATCCATATGGAACCTTATTGGTAAAGTACTTACCGTAATCAAATTGTTCAATAGCAGCATTCATATTACTTTGTGTTAACTTAACATCATTATTTGTAATCTTTAAGTCCTTATGCCTATAATCAATACCACTATCAATTATGGACACTACCATTCCTTCACCCTTATAACCTAATTCACTCCATACACTAGTAGCTCCTGTTATCTCATCTGCATATGCCATGGTTGGATAATATTTTCTAACCTCAGTTACAGACTTAACTTCTGATATGGCTCTAATTTTATTTATATTTTTTCTTGTAGTACTTATTGAGAAACCATTAACTAAATATCCAAAGCTTCTTTTCACCTTTGTTCCTGTTATTGCTTCTACCTTCTTTATCACACTTTGTTGAGCACCCTTAACTGTGTTTTCCTTAGTTTTCACATTAGAATTATAACCGTTAGATTCTGAAATAATAGCAGGTGAATCTTTTAGCTGAACTATAACTCTAATCTCCTCATTTTCGTCTAGCTTATTGCCATTCTCATCAAAGTCTTTTCCAAATTCACTTTGGCCTTTGCTATGCTCTGAAAGTTCTCCTTGTGATTCTTTCATCTGCTTTAATAACTCAGACTTAAGTTTTGATGCTAAATCTTCTTTAGCACTAATCTTAACTCCATTACCAAGAATCATAGTAGTTCCTAATGCAATAGCCGTAAGTAATGATAAGAACTTCTTGTTTTTCCCCCTCATAATTACCTCCCCATTAATAATATTTATATATATAAACATTACTTAAATTAAGTAATGATAATTTTTAATGATGAATAGCAATTACGCTAGTACATATTTATTTTTCTTTTCTATAATTATACTATTTTGCTTTATTTTACAATATATGTATTTTAAATCTATTAATAATTTAAGGTTATTTTTATATAAGCTATTACTTATCAAAGAATTTAATTACCAATTTATTAACAAAACAAAAAGGTAAAATAGATATTTATTTTGCTTGTTCCGTCGCAAGCTCCAAGTCACAGAAAAATAAATATCTATTCCCTTCATACTAAAGATAAGAAAAAGAGAGAAATTTAAAAACTTCTCTCTTTCTGATACTTAAACTTATATATAACTTTCTACTAATTCTTTATACTTTTCTCTAAGCTTAATAAGCTCTTCATTATTACTTTTCTCTTTTTCATATAATTCTTCTTTACATCTATCCAATTTATCTTTTACATTTCTCACGCTACCTAAAGATGAATCTATTTTGTTACTTACACTTATATCTGTAAATATATTATCAAAGAATACATCTACCAAATAACTTGATTCTATATTATTAAAATTTCCTGATATGCTTATCATGTTAATATCACTTAGCTCTTTTTCTAGCTTTGTTATAGCATAACCCAATCTCTCTATTTCTTTTTTAGCTGAGTTAACAGCATCATGTTTCATAATAGATGTAACAGCTCCTCCACCTAATACGTCCCATGTTGCCAACCCTGATGCATCATTAAGATATTTTAATGCAGAATTAACTGTAAAATCACAATTAATAGCTTCATCTATTGCTTCCTTTATCTCTATACCTTCTTTTACATATCTGTTTATTGAATCTTCTATTTCTTCAAGTTCTAACCTCTTATTTAAGTCTAGCCCCTTTAATAGCTCTGACTTTTCCTGAATAAGTTCATCATATCTTTCCTCATAATTACTAATAGATTCAATTCTACTTTTTGTAGTTTCTAAATCATTCTTTAACTCTTCAACAGTAACTCTATATTCTTCGTATCTTAACTTTGCCTCTAGATATTCTTGCTCTTCCTTGTACAACTTTTCTTCCCTAAAATTAAATATAGTACTTATTATATTAACAACTGATATTTTATTAAATTTCTCTACATCCTTAAATTCTTTATTCAGCTTTTCTTCTAACCTTTCTAAGACCTTATTATTTTTATAGTAAGTATCTTCTAAAGTAACTAATTTTTCTTCTAAGGTTTCCTTTAATAAAATATTATCCTTACATTCTCTCAGTTCTCTATTAATATCTTCAAACACTTATATTCCCCCTATAACTATTTAATTAACCAGTATACTTTATCTTCTGATATTTCATAACCTAATTTCTTCTGTAAATTTAAAGACTTAATGTTATCTTCTATAACTTGTCCATAAGCATAAGCTCCAGACTTTATTCTTTCGTTTGTAGCCACAGCCTGAAGTCTTAAAGCTATACCCCTTCCCCTATATTCAGGTAATACCTCAAGCATACCTATTGAGCCTTCTTTATGATAGCCAATAAAGCCACATAAATTTCCATCAATAAAAGCTCCATATACTGCATCATTTCTTATTCTATCTTCTACATACCCATCTAATACAGTTATAGATTTAGAATATACTTCACTAACTTTATAAGCATAATCTTCTGATAATAGCTTTATAGTAACCTCTGAATTTCCAATATCGATTGGTTTTTCTTTTGTATATATTACATTAAAACATACCATCTTCTCATAAAGCTTAAATCTATCTTCTAATAACCTAAAATCTAACTCTTTATGTCCAACTATCAACTCTGCATCTTTGGGAATCATATTAACTATATTTTTAGTTGTCTTTTCATCTAATGCATACATCATATAGGCTTTAGAGACCTTTTCATATATCAATATTCCTTTGGAAGATAAATAAAGAATCTTTGCGCTTCCTCTTCTAATAGGTTCTATCATATCTACTGTTAACATAAAATTCTTCATTAATAATTCTACTGCTTTTCTCATAATACCCTCTCCTATAAACATATTTTACCACAAAATATTAATATCTTTTATAAGCTTTTAATATAGGTGAATACAATGCAAATTTGTTAAATAAAAAAGAAGTCATCTCTTGATAACTTCCCTTTAACTTTTATTTCCTTTTTTAATAGTTAACCATAATAGAATTAAAGCAATTATAGTAATTATAAGTTTAATGCTACCCTCATTTGCATTTATGAATTCATGACTTACTAAAGCCTCTAAGGCTATTGAAGGTATCTTTCCTAAAAAAGTTGTTACAACAAATATAAATGAATTTACACTGCTTAATGCTGCTCCTAAAGTTATAAATCCTGAAGGAATAAATGGTATTAATCTTCCTTCAAAAATAAGAACACCAGCTTTCCAACCTTTACTCTTTACTAAATTATCAACTAACCTATACTTTCCTAATATAGAGGTAATACTTTTTTTTAAACCTAATCTATAAACTTTAAAGCTTATATATCCCCCTATACTTTCACCAAGTAAGGATATTATAAATCCCCAAATTGGTCCAAAAAATATAATATTAGCTCCAGTTACAAATATGGATGGAACTACTCCTAGTAAAGCAATTATAACACTAATTATTATAGATATAAAAATTGCAAATTCTCTATATTGTCCTAAAATCTCTAATACACTATCAATACTAAACATTTTCTAATATATCAATTACATCTAATAAGCTTTCACATATCCTATATGATTTAGATTTCATATTTTCATCTGGTTCTTTCATATCTGGAATATTTACTCCTAACATTCCTGCACTATAAGCTGCTTCTATCCCAGCACCTGAATCTTCTAAAACCATACACTCTTTTGGTTCTACTCCTAGCTTTTCTGCCGCTTTTAAGAATATCTCTGGGTCTGGCTTAGAATTTACAACTTCATCACCACAGATAACATAATCTGCTTTTTCTAATACACCGCCTAATTTAAGTAAATGCTCTGCTCTATCTCTTGAGGTAGAGGTAGCAACAGCAACCTTATAACCATTCTTCTTAAGATAATCTAAAAGTTCATGAATTCCTCTTTTTAGTGGTATACCATCTTTTTCAATAGCATTCATTTGATGCTTTATCTTTTTCTCATATAAGCTTTCTAGCGGAAAATCTTCACCGAATTTTTCTATCATAAGTTTTCCAAATCCCTTAAGATTTCTTCCAATTAAAGTACAGTAGAAATTTCTATCCATCTCATATCCTATTTCTGCACAAATATCTCTCCATGCATTAAATGATAGTCTTTCTGTATCAAAAATAAGACCATCCATATCAAATATTACACCATTCACCCTTCTCATATATAGCCTCCTTAGTTTATCTGAGTTTATTTATTACTTGAAAGATATGAATTTATAAATAAATCAATATCTCCATCCATTACTCCGTTAACATTAGATGTTTCCACATTAGTTCTATGATCTTTAACCATGCTATAAGGATGGAATACATAAGATCTTATTTGACTTCCCCATCCCATATCCTTTAAATCTCCAGTTAAGTCTTCTATCTTTTCTTTATGTGCTCTTTCTTTTAACTCTATTAACTTTGCTTTTAACATAGCCATAGCAGTATCTCTATTAGCAAATTGACTTCTTTCATTTTGGCATTGTACAACTATTCCAGTTGGAATGTGAGTTATTCTTACCGCTGATTCTGTTTTATTAACGTGTTGCCCACCTGCTCCACCTGATCTATAAGTATCTATCTTTAAGTCATCCGACTTTATATCAATATCCTGTTCTTTTGTAAGCTCTGGTAATACTTCAAGTGAAGCAAATGATGTTTGTCTCTTACCATTAGCATTAAAAGGAGATATTCTTACAAGTCTATGAACGCCTTTTTCAGCTTTTAAATATCCATAAGCATTCTCACCCTTAACTCTTAGGGTAACGCTCTTTATACCAGCTTCATCACCTTCTAATAAGTCTAAAGTTTCAACCTTATACCCTTTCTTTTCACACCATCTTGTATACATTCTAAGAAGCATTTCAGTCCAATCATTGGCATCTGAACCTCCTACTCCTGCATGTAAAGTTAAGATAGCATCATTACCATCATATTCTCCTGATAATAATATCTCTATTTTATATTGATAAAGTTCCTTTTCCAATTCCCTTACTTCAGAGATTATTTCTTGTGCTGACTCTTCATCATCCTCTTCCATAAGCTCATAAAGAACCTCTATATCCTCAACTCTTCTTACAAAATCATTATGTTTAGAAACTTTATTTTTAATTCTTTTACTTTCTTTTGTAACTTCTTCTGCCCTTTTTATATCATCCCAAAATCCACTTTCCTGCATTTGAAGTTCTAATTCTTTTAATTGTTTTTCTAAAGCTTCCTTGTCAAAGTGAAGCCCCCATTTCCTTTATAGTCTCTTTTAAGCTAGGAACCTTACTCATTTCCTTTTCTAGCTCAAGTATCATATAATCATCTCCTTCACTATTAAAAAGGCTAACCATCAAATGGTTAGCCTATACATATTCTATGCTTCTCTTCCACAGCAGTTCTTATACTTTTTACCACTACCACATGGACATGGTTCATTTCTGCCAATTTCCATTTTCTTTCTTACAGGCTCTCTCTTTGTTGACTTTGAATCCCCATCAGCTCCTGCATGAACAGCTGAAGTTTCCTTAGCTACTCTTTCTCTTTCTGGAGCCTTTTCCATTTGAACATGGAAGATATATTTAACTGTATCAGTTTTGATTCCTTGAATCATTTCATCAAACATTTGACTACCTTCCATTTGGTAAGCTTGAACAGGGTCTTGTTGCTTAAATGCTCTTAATCCCATACCTTGCTTTAAGTGGTCCATGTTATCAATATGATTCATCCACTTTGAATCAACTGTTCTAAGAAGAATTACTCTTTCAATCTCTCTCATCTTTTCAGAACCAAATTCTTCTTCTTTTCCATTGTAAATTTCAGTTGCTATATTCTTATACTTTTCAATGATTTCATCATTAGTAATCTTCATTAATTCTTCAACAGTTACTCTGTTATCTGGAACGCATATATCATCTAAATATGCTATAAGCTTCTTCATTTCAACTTCAACATCGTCACCCTCAACACCATTTAAGTGGCTTAATACAGCATTTGAGATAACATCTGAAGTCATATTTAGAATTTGATCCTTTAAGTCTTCACCTTCTAGAACTTGTGCTCTTTGCTTGTAGATAACTTCTCTTTGCATATTCATAACATCATCATATCCTAATAATGTTTTTCTTATGTTAAAGTTATTACCTTCAACCTTCTTTTGAGCATTTTCTATTTGCTTTGTAATTATCTTATTTTCTATAGCATCATCTTCTTCTAATCCTATCTTATCAACAACTGCTTGAATCTTATCAGAACCAAAGATTCTCATTAAGTCATCATCTAATGATATATAGAATGTAGAAGAACCTGGATCTCCTTGTCTTCCTGAACGTCCTCTTAATTGGTTATCAATTCTTCTAGACTCATGTCTTGCAGTACCAATGATCTTAAGACCACCAACTTCAACTACACCTTCTCCAAGCTTAATATCAGTACCTCTACCAGCCATGTTAGTAGCTATAGTTACCATTCCTAACTCACCTGCATGAGATATGATTTCTGCTTCTTGTTCATGATACTTAGCATTTAATACTTGGTGAGGAATTCCTCTCTTCTTAAGTATCTTTGATAATTCTTCTGACTTCTCAATACTTACAGTACCAACAAGAATTGGTTGACCTGTCTTATGAGTTTCTATGATATCCTCAACTATTGCATTAAACTTACCTTTTTCATTTTTAAATACAAGGTCTGCATTATCAACTCTTTGTACTGGTCTATGTGTTGGAACAACTATAACGTCAAGTCCATAAATTTCTCTAAATTCATTTTCTTCTGTTAAAGCTGTACCTGTCATACCTGATAATTTATTATACATTCTAAAGTAGTTTTGGAATGTAATTGTAGCTAAAGTCTTAGATTCTCTTGCAATCTTAACTCCTTCTTTAGCTTCAATAGCTTGATGAAGACCATCTGAGTATCTTCTACCTTCCATAAGTCTTCCTGTAAACTCATCAACTATGATAACTTCTCCATCCTTAACCATGTAGTCCTTATCTCTTCTCATAGAGTAGTTAGCTTTTAAGGCTTGAGTTACATAGTGTTGAAGAGCCATATTATCAGCATCAGCATAGTTATCTAGCTTAAATGCTCTTTCTGCCTTTTCTACACCTGCATCAGTTAACATAACTGCATTAGCTTCTTCATCTATTGTATAATCTTCTTCTTCTCTTAAAGTCTTTACAAAGTAATCTGCTACTTTATAGAATTCAGTTGATTTTTCACCTGCTCCTGAAATTATAAGTGGTGTTCTAGCTTCATCGATAAGAATAGAGTCAACCTCGTCCACTATACAGAAGTTAAGCTGTCTTTGTACTCTTTCTTCTTTGTAAATAACCATGTTATCTCTTAAGTAGTCAAAACCAAATTCATTATTTGTTCCGTAAGTAATATCAGAACCATATGCCTCTCTTCTTTGGTCATTTGTAAGTTCATGAACAATAACACCTGTAGTTAAACCTAAGAAGTTGTAGATTTGTCCCATCCACTCCATATCTCTTTTTGCAAGATAATCATTAACTGTTATTATGTGAACTCCGTTTCCAGATAACGCATTTAAATATGCAGGTAAGGTAGCAACTAATGTTTTACCTTCACCAGTTTTCATTTCTGCAATTCTTCCTTGGTGAAGTACAATTCCTCCAATAAGTTGCTCTCTATAATGCTTCATTTGAAGAACTCTCCAAGATGCCTCTCTAACAGTTGCAAAAGCCTCTACTAGTATATCATCAAGAGTTTCTCCATTTGCTAATCTCTCTTTAAATTCAACAGTTTTATTCTTTAATTCTTCATCTGTTAACTTAGACATTGACCCATCTAACGCTTCAATCTTATCAACGATAGGTTTTATTCTATTAACTTCTCTTTCACTATATGACTTAAATAATCCTCCAAAAAGTCCCATAATTTCATCCTTTCAACTATTTATTAATAACGTTACTATATAATTTCATATTCTAATTTCTATATTTATAAATTATACCATTGTAACTTATATATATACAACAATTATAACTATTTATTAACATAAATGCAAAAACTCCATAGAGCTTTGGATTTCTCCTTAACCCTATGGAGTCTACACTCTTTATTTATATTCTGGTTCTATCAAACCATAATTTCCATCTTTTCTTTTATAAACAACACTTACGTTATTTGTATCAGCATCTTGATATACAAAGAAGCTATGTCCTAGTAATTCCATTTGTAGTACTGCTTCATCTGCAGACATTGGTTTTACATTAAAAGATTTAGTCTTTACAATTCTTGAAGTATCCTCATCAGCATCCTCGTTCTTAAATTCTAATGAATTGAACTCTGGATACCTTAATGACCCTGAATTATTCTTTCTAGAAAGCTTGGTTCTTTGTTTTCTTATTTGTCTTACAAGCTTTTCTTCTACAAGGTCAATTGACTTATACATGTCGTCTGTAACTTCTTCTCCTCTTAGAATAACCCCATTAAAAGGAATTGTTACTTCTATTCTTTGTCTATTCTTTTGTACACTTAATGTAGCTCTTGCTTCTACATCCGGTCCAAAGTACTTCTCCAGTTTAGAGATCTTTCTTTCCACCATTTCCTTTAATGAAGGTGTTAACTCAATATTTTTTGCTATTACTGTAACTTTCATAAGCCCAGCCCCTCTCATAATTATTATGATTCTTTAGACCTTTATTAAGTTGTTTTTTATTATACTTTAATTTTACATAACTTCTGAAATCTTAACAACTTTTAATTTTCAGAATATTCTTTTACTTTATTCATACTACTTCAACTATCTTAATATTCCTCTTTTTTTTGCAAAATATGTATACATTTTATCATTTGACATAATTATTAATACTATATTTTCCTAGACATAAAAAAAAGAGCAGTGTTTACACTACTCTTGTTAAGCTAGCTGACCTGGTCTTTGCCCCCACACTCGCCTACTGGAGATTTCGCTACCCAGAATTACCCTCTCACTACTAACCCTCTCAATTAAAATTGGTAGGACTTACTTCTATACCGCACCATGCTCATCAAAACTTTGTTTGAGTTACGTGGATCGTTTTGCCTGCGACTAGCCTCGACTTTCAACCACAGACCTAGCTTACATTAATATTATACATACGATTTTGCCATAGTCAACAATTTTATTTGAACAACCCCTGCCTCTTTTAATACTCGCTCTGCTTCATGAAGGGTTGCACCTGTTGTAATTACATCATCTAGTATTATAAATTTCTTTCCTTTTACTTCTTCTTTATTAATAATTTCAAATACACCTTTTATATTTTTTAATCGCTCTTCTCTTTTTAAAGTCTTCTGTATTTTGCTATCTTTCACCCTTTTTAAGGTATTTAATATGGTAAAATTATTTCTTAACCCTAATTCCTTAGCTAAATACTCACATTGGTTAAAACCTCTCATCTTAAGGCTTTCTTTTCCTATAGGAATATATGTTATTATATAATCCTTTTCTATAAAATTAACCAATCTTTCCTCAACTAGCTTAATAAGTTCTTCTCCTGCATCAAATCTTCCCTTAAATTTAAATTTTAATATTAATTCCTTTAATGCACCTTTATAATATCCAAGACAAAGCTCCCCACTATCACAATATGTAATTGAAGATTTACATTTATGACATAACCCATAGGTATCCTCTTCTCCACACACTATACACTTACTATCCCTTGGATATATTATTTCTAATAAACTTCTTTTTATTATTGATAAAACCTTTATAATCCTTTTTCCCATAACATCTTATTAAAATCTCTAGATACATCCCTAACCCTATCTATAGTATTAGTTACTTCATTTGCTACAAATAACATTTCTGAAGTTTTACTTAATGTTTTTGATATTTGACCACATATATACATAAGTTGTTTATAACTATACTCATCACTGTCTGCAAATAGTACTATAGCATCTCCAATGTTAGTTTCCTCTAAAGATATCTCCTTAAAATCTGTTATTATAAATGTTGCCTTATCTTTTACTTTTAAAACATTTATCTTATTATTTTTATCTTTGTATACTTTTTTTATTTGAACCTTATTTAATTTAAGCTTATTTGAATAATATTCATATACATTTTCTAAAGCTTCACTATTAGGGACATATATGACTAAATTTCTTTTATTATCCTTAAACCATTTTATATAATCATATAAAATATATGGAATATCCTTATTTAAATCAATTCTAGTATTTATAACTCTAGGTTCTATAAATGGCTTTTTAGTAACTATAGGAGTACATTCTATTTTATCTCCTAGCATAGTTACCTCTTCTAAAGAATACACTATTATTCTTTCTGACTTGCTAATTATAAAGTTATACATATCTCTTAACTTTCTATTGTCTATAGTAGAAAAATTTGATATATCATCTAAAATAACTAAATCGTATTTTCCTTCTATATCCTTTATATGTTTATACTTTACAAAATTAATATCACATTCTCCAAGACCACTTTCTAATTTACAATAAGTCATATGTTTATACTTATTACTTAATCCATCTAATAGTTTCTTTTCTTGATACCCTTCATCTGATATATATAAAACTTTCTTTCTCATGGAAATAAAATAACTTACTATATCTATAAAAATTGTATTTGTATTAAAAGGACATGTACTTATGGATAAAGTTTTTATACCACTTTTATACCAACTATATATTCTTCTAGAAACATCTAATATCTCTTCTGATATATTTTTATTAAATATAACCATATTACCCTCTCTTTTATTCTATTACATCACTATTAAGTAAATCTTTTATTCTATTCTCTAATGATGAATATCTCTCAGTACTATTAGTGTTTGCAACCATATATTGAAGTGCCCTTGGATATCCAACCACCGTTACTAGTTCCTTTGCTCTGGTTATTCCAGTATATATTAAGTTTCTATTCATTAAAAAAGGTGATCCCATAAATGATGGAATAATTACAACCTTAAATTCACTTCCTTGACTTTTATGTATTGTAATTGCATAAGCCAATTCTAATTCATCAATATTTTCAGCATCGTATATCACCTTTTTTTCATCATCAAATATTACTGTAATACTTCCTCTTTCATTATCAATACTTTGAATGAATCCCATATCTCCATTAAATACACCTTCACCGTCAAGGTCTCCCTTGCCACTTATAGAAGTCCACTTTATTGAGTAATTATTCTTAGTTTGCATAACCTTATCCCCTTCTCTAAGAATAAGATTCTTTATCTTTTTCTCTTTTTTGTCCTTTGAGGGTGGATTTAATATTTCTTGTATTTTTTCATTCAAATTTATTATTCCTAAAACTCCTTTTTTCATAGGACTTAAAACTTGAATATCTCTTCTTTTATCCCATGATTTATTGAAGTTTGGTAATCTCCTATTAACTAAATCTAAAGTAACAGAAAGAATATTATCTACATTTTCTTCCTTTAAAAAATAAAAATCTTTATTCTTTTGATTTAAATATGGCATCTCCCCATTATTTATTCTATGTGCATTAGTGATAATTAAACTCTCTGCTCCCTGTCTAAATATTTCTTTTAATCTAACTACCTTTATTAATCCACTATTTATTAAATCTTTTAGCACATTTCCAGGCCCTACCGATGGTAATTGATCCACGTCTCCTACTATAATAAGCCTTGTTCCAACTCTTATGGATTTTAATAAACTGTGCATTAAGAATATATCTATCATAGAAGCTTCATCTATTATTACTACATCTCCATCTAATGGTTCATCTGATTCATCATCTAAAGGTGTATCATCATCCCCAGCCCCTATATCTAATAATCTATGTATTGTTTTTGCTTCTCTTCCAGTTGATTCAGTCATTCTCTTAGCTGCCCTTCCTGTTGGGGCTGCTAAAAGCACTTTCATTCCCTCATTTTCATAAATTTCAATTATGCTTTTTATAATTGTTGTTTTACCTGTTCCTGGTCCTCCAGTTATTATCTCTATTCCATCAGTAAAAGCCCCCATAATAGCTTCCTTCTGAGAGCCTGCAAAGTTAATGCCACTTTTCTTTTCAAACAAAGAAATCTCAAATTCTATATCTGTATTTATAGTTTGGTAATTTTGAATTGATAACCTTGCTATTCTTTCTGTTATACCTAATTCACTATAATAAAATATAGGTATAAATACACATTCCATCTCATTTATTTTTTGTACTATTAGCTTTTTCTCTAAAAATGCATTATATATATTTCCTTCTATTAGTTCTTCCTTAACCAATAAAAGTTCTTTAGTTTCTTCTATAACCTTATCCTTAGGCATATATGTATTTCCAGCAGCACAGAATCTATTTATTACAAAGTCTATTCCACTCTTTATTCTAGAATCAGACTCCCTATTGATTCCTATCATTGACCCAATTCTATCCGCCGTAGCAAAACCTATTCCCTTTATTTCTCTGCAAAGAATATAAGGGTCCTTCTGAACAATATCTTTAGCATTAGGTCCAAATCTTTTATATATTTTTAAACACTGCCCATGGGTTATTCCAAAACCTTGAAAATATATCATTATATCCTTTAAATCATGTTGTTCTAAATATGATTCATAGATAATATTAAATTTCTTTTCTCCAATACCATCAATCTCTTTTATTCTTTCAATATTATTATCTAGCACATCCATGGCCTCTTCACCAAAGTGGTCTATGATTTTCTTTGCGGTAACAGGACCAATTCCTCTAATTATTCCAGATGATAAATACTTCTCTAAACCATCTATTGTAGTTGGCATAATCTCTTCACATTTACTAATGCTAAACTGCTTACCAAATTGTTTATGCATTATCCAAGTACCAGTTAACTTTACATGTTGCCCTTCTCTTAAGTAAGGAATTGTTCCTACAGCTGTTATAGGCTTATTATCTATATTAATTTTAGATACTACATATCCTGTATCATCACTTTTAAAAAGTATTACTTCAACAAAGCCTTCTAAGACTTCCATATTATCTCTCCATATCCAATAAACTTATTTTTATTCTTGACTATATATATTATAATTATATCATAGGATTATAAAGTTTCTAAAAATTGATGGAGGTGTTTTAATGCTAATAAAAAATTGTAATATTATTTATTTAGACAAAATTGAAAAAGGTTCTGTACTAGTTGAAAACGGAAAGATTAAAGAAATTAACCCTTCTAATGTTAACGATACAGAAGTTATAGATGCTGAAGGTTTATACCTTTCACCAGGATTTATTGATGTTCATATTCACGGTGCTGGTGGTTGCGATACCATGGATGGTACTGTTGAATCTATAAATACAATTGCAAAAACAATAGTTCAACATGGTACAACATCTTTTACACCAACTACAATGACAGTGGCTGCTGAAGATATCAGAAAATCTATGGAAGTTATTAAAAAGCTTAAAGAAGAAGGAACTGAAGGTGCTAATGTATTAGGAGCTCACTTAGAAGGACCTTTCATAAGCCCAAAAGCAATTGGTGCTCAAAATCCAAACTTCTTACTTGCGCCATCAGTAGAAAACTATAATAAAATAGTTGGTGACTATAGTGATGCTGTTGTATCCATCACAATGGCTCCTGAAGTTGAAGGTGCAAAAGAATTAATCAAGTATCTTTCTGACAATGGTGTTACAGTATCTATGGGACACACAAAAGCTACTTATGATGAAGCTATAGAGGGAATAAAATGTGGTGCATGCCACTCAACTCACCTTTACAACGCAATGACTCCTTTCACTCATAGAGAACCAGGTGTTGTAGGTGCTACATTTGATACTGACATAACTACAGAAACAATTTCTGATGGTATCCATATTTCTTACCCTGCTCTAAGAACAGCTTATAAACAAAAGGGAACTGATAAAGTTTTATTAGTTAGTGATGCTATGGAAGCTTGTGGTATGCCAGATGGTCAATATTCTTTAGGCGGTCAAGATGTTATAGTTAAAAATGGTGCTGCAAGATTATTAGATGGAACTTTAGCTGGTTCTGTTCTTACTCTTGATAAAGCTGTTAAGAATATATATAACAACTCAAATTATCCTTTAAATGAAGTTGTAAGAATGGCTACTTACAATGGTGCAAAACACTGTCATGTTGAAGATCATAAAGGTTTAATAAAAGAAGGCTATGATGCTGATCTTATATTATTCAATGAAGATATAGAAATTCAAAAAGTTTTCGTTAATGGAAAAGAAGTTTATAATAAATAATAAAAAGGCTTATTGCAAATTATTGCAATAAGCCTTTTTTTCTATAATAAGTTTTTAATTTCTTCAACCTTGTTTAATTGCTCCCATGGAAGATTTAAGTCTGTTCTTCCAAAATGTCCATAAGCAGCAGTTTGCTTATAGATTGGTCTTCTTAAATCTAACTCTTTAATTATTGCACCTGGTCTTAAATCAAATACCTTTTCAACTATATTAATTATAGTTTGTTCATCAACTTTTCCAGTTCCAAATGTCTCAACTTCTATTGATACTGGCTTTGCAACACCTATAGCATAAGCTAATTGTATTTCAAGCTTATCTGCAAGCCCAGCAGCTACTAAGTTTTTAGCAACCCATCTTGCTGCATATGCTGCTGATCTATCCACCTTTGTTGGATCTTTTCCTGAGAATGCTCCACCACCGTGTCTTCCCATTCCTCCATAAGTATCAACTATTATCTTTCTTCCTGTTAACCCTGAATCTCCTTGAGGCCCCCCTACAACGAATCTTCCAGTAGGATTTATATAATATTTAGTATTTTCATCTAATAATTCAGCTGGAACCACTTCTCTTATTACGTATTCCATTAAATCTTTTTCTATTTGTTCTAAAGTAACTTCTTCACCATGTTGAGTAGAAATAACTATTGCATCTATTCTCTTAGCTGTGTTATTTTCATATTCAACTGTTACTTGTGTTTTTCCATCTGGTCTTAAATAATCTAGTGTTCCATTCTTTCTAACTTCAGTAAGTCTTCTAGAAAGTCTGTGAGCCATAGCTATTGGTAGTGGCATAAATTCTGGAGTTTCATTTGTTGCAAAACCAAACATCATACCTTGGTCACCAGCACCTACTGCTTCAACATCATCCTTATCACCTTTTTTAGATTCTAAAGCTTCGTCTACTCCCATTGCTATATCTGCTGATTGTTCATCTATAGTAGTCATAACTGCACATGTATCACAGTCAAATCCATACTTAGCTCTATCATAACCTATTTCTCTTATTGTTTCTCTAACAACTTTAGGAATATCAACATAACAATTCGTTGTTATTTCCCCCATTACCATTACTAATCCTGTTGTTGTACATGTTTCACATGCTACTCTTGCATTCGGATCCTTTGATAAAATGGCATCTAATACTGCATCAGATATTTGATCACATATTTTATCTGGATGTCCTTCTGTTACTGACTCTGATGTAAATAATCTTTTCATAATTTGTCCTCTCCTTCCAAATGTTTTTTAGGCAATAAAAAAACCCTTCGATAAGAAGAGACTTTACTATATAATCTCTCTCATCTCGTAGATAAAAAATCTACAGGAATTGGCACCTTGTAATATAACAGGTTGCCGGGTTTCATCGGGCCCTTTCCCTCCACCTCTCTTGATAAGAGTTTTTTATTTAATTTTGCAAACTTATTGTAACATATTACTTTTTTAAACTCAATAGTATTTATTACATAATTTCAACTTTTATCCACAGAAGATTTTTTTCTATCCACAGATTTTATCAACTTAATACACATTATCAACTTTCAAGGAATAAAAAAGGTAGAGTGGATATTTATTTTGCTTGTTCCGTCACAAAGCTCCAAGTCACATCAAAACAAATATCCACCCCTCTCATACTAAAGGTAAGGAAATTATAAAATTATTATCCTTGTTTTTATATCTTTTTAATATGAAATTGTAATAATACCTTTAATTTATAGTAAATTAAAATTTTATACTTTTCTAGACATTAAAAAAAGCAAGTAAACTTGCTTTTAAATGGTGGAGGAGGACGGATTCGAACCATCGAAGCGAATCGCAACAGATTTACAGTCTGCCCCCTTTGGCCACTCGGGAACTCCTCCATTAATGGAGCTGGCAATAGGAATCGAACCTACAACCTGCTGATTACAAGTCAGCTGCTCTACCGTTGAGCCATGCCAGCATATTATATTTATTTTTTAAGTTTTAAATGGTGGGCACAACAGGGATCGAACCTGTGACCCCCTGCTTGTAAGGCAGGTGCTCTCCCAGCTGAGCTATGCGCCCATTTAAATGGTGGAGGAGGACGGATTCGAACCATCGAAGCGAATCGCAACAGATTTACAGTCTGCCCCCTTTGGCCACTCGGGAACTCCTCCAATTTTTAGTTTTCTTCAAGTACTGTAAGCACCGGATCAACAATAGTTAGTATATATTCTATGCTCTTATATTTCAACTCCCAAATGACTCCATATATCAAAATTATCCTTAATTTACTCTATATCTATCACTTTTACTCCCATTTAATACTACATCCGTTTTTTCTACACATTTTCTTTAATATTATTAAAATTTACATATGGAGATAATATATTCTTTATTTTCTCATAATCCTCGCTACTTAATCTAGTCTTTAAAATTGATATAGCATTTCTCATTCCACTTTCCTTATCTTCACCATTTATAGTATCTTCTATCATACCTATATCACTTGTTGACATTGTTGTAATAACCTTTTTTAGTTCTTCATAATCTTTCCTAGGCATTTCATTGTATATATCCTCTACACTTACCTTTAATATAGGATCTACATCAACAGATACTTCTTTACTTTCCTCTTCTTCCTTACTCTCTACTTCTTTTTCACCATTTTCACTGTTAACATCTTCATTTGTAACTGCACCTAAGTTCACCATATCCTCTACTGACTTTGGTTCCCAGAAAAAAATAGTATATATAGTAGTAAAGCTTGCTAAAAGAATTACTAATCCAACAAAAACTTTTTTCACTTTTTTTCACTCCCTTCATATTTGATTTATTGCCACTTAGCATTTTTTTATTCTTATATACTATTTATTAGTTCCCCCTCATATATTATTGAAGGGGGTGTTATGGCTTGAATAAAAGGAAGGTTCATTATAAATCTGCACTAGCTTATTATGAAATTGCAGAAGGAATAAAAGATTTTATGAAAGATAATACAGCTATAGTTTGTATAGGAACTGATAAATGTATTGGAGATTGTTTAGGGCCTTTAGTTGGTACTATATTAGAAGAGAATCTCTTTCCTTTACCAATCTATGGTACTATATCAAATCCCATTCATGCTTTAAATATAGATAAACGATTAGAAGAGATAAATAAATTACACCCTGATGCTTGCATAATTGGTATTGATGCTTGTTTAGGTGAGAATAAATCAATAGGTGAGATTCATACTAGAGACTATGCTATACATCCTGGAAAAGGAGTTGGAAAAACACTTCCTGATGTAGGTATGGCCTCTATAATAGGTATAATAGACTCAAGTGATAATGCCGACTTC
This sequence comes from Clostridium sp. 1001283B150210_160208_E6, assembly GCF_015669365.1. NCBI lineage: Bacteria > Bacillati > Bacillota > Clostridia > Eubacteriales > Clostridiaceae > Clostridium > Clostridium sp. 1001283B150210_160208_E6. Next base: position 34,133 of record NZ_JADPAA010000016.1, read on the forward strand.
TTTTCTTCTAGATCTATTCGCTTATCTCTAGTTCTAGATATGGCCAAGGTTATTTCAAGAGGTATTATACATGCATATTATTTAAACAAAGGAATAAATTTAAAAATATAATAATTTTCTTATATATAAAAAGTGAGAAACTTTACAAAGTTTCTCACTTTTTATGTTACTCTATTAAAACTACTTCTTGATTATTTAAGTTATTATCCAACTTATCAAAATAAGCAAGAACCTTTCCAGTTCCTTCTGCAACACATTCAACTGAGTCAGTTGCAACTACAGCACTTACTCCAGTTTCAAATTCAATAAGCTTGTCTAATCCATCTAATAAAGCTCCCCCGCCAGTTAAAAGGATACCCTTTTCTATAATATCTGCCGCTAATTCTGGAGGAGTTTTTTCTAACACTGCTTTTACAGCCTCTACTATTGAAGTAACAGGTTCTTGTAGTGCTTGTCGAATTTCTTCAGTTGTTATTGCTACCTCATCTGGTAAACCAGTAACTAAATTTCTACCCTTCATACTTGAAGTTAAATTTCTAGATCCTTTAAAGGCTGAACCTATTGTAACCTTTAATTCTTCTGCAGTCTTTTCTCCTATCATAATTTTATGCTTACTTCTTACATACTTTATGATAGCCTCATCAAATTTATCTCCTGCACTTTTTATTGAGGATTTAACAACAATACCACCAAGGGAAATTATAGCTATATCACATGTCCCCCCGCCAATATCAACTACCATTGATCCATTTGGCTTTGTTATATCTAATCCAGCACCAATTGCTGCTGCTAAAGGCTCCTCTATCAGATTAACTCTCTTTGCTCCGGAATTTCTTGCTGCATCTATTACGGCTCTTCTCTCTACTTCTGTAGCCTGTGAAGGAATGCAAACCATTACCTTAGGAGCAACCATGTTTTTCTTTCCAACAGCTTTAACTATAAATGCCTTTAACATTTTTTCGGTTACATCATAATCAGAAATAACCCCATCTCTTAATGGACGAACTGCCACTATATTTCCTGGTGTTCTTCCAATCATCTTTCTTGCTTCTTCTCCAACAGCCAATACCTTATTATTAATTTTGTTTATAGCAACAACTGATGGTTCTTTTAATATAATACCTTTACCTTTTTCATAAACAAGCACAGTAGCTGTACCCAGGTCTATTCCCAACTCTACCCCTGATCTCCAAAACCACATTTTTTTCACTCCCATATATAAAAATTACATTTAGATATCGATTTCTTCAAAATTCTGCCTATTCTTTATTATATATGGAATATTCTTATCATTCAATAGCTTTATACTTTAATTTAGTGGCTTTTCCGCCTCTAATATGTCTTTCTGCTTTATTAAGTTCTAAAATACTATGAGTTTTTTCTGCAATAAGTGGATTTATTTTTGGTAATCTCTCTGTCATGTCTTTATGAATTGTACTTTTACTTACACCAAAAACTTTAGCAGTTTTCCTAATAGTAGCTTTTGAATCAATTATATATTGTGCTACCTCAAGAACTCTTTCTTCAATATAGTCTTTCAAAATGCTACCTCCTTCATTTTTATTTCTTTATGATTTTTAATTATTGACCAGTCATTCCTTTTTCAAGGAATGACTGATTAATATAATTTCTAATAAATTACTTTAAGTTGTATGAAAAATACTTTAATGGGTCTACTTGTTTTCCTTGTGAATTTATTACTTGTATATTTAAAAATTCACCAAACTTATCACCAAATATCTTTACAGTATTTCCAACTTTGCCAATAATAGTGCTAGATGTTACCTTATCTCCAGCCTTCACGTTAACCTTAGGATCAAGATTAGCATAAACAGTCTTTAATCCATTAGCATGCTTAATAACAACTCTTGTTCCTTCTTCAACATCTCCAACGCCTACTGTTTCTACAACACCTTCTGCTGCTGCTTTTACTTCTGAACCTATCTTAGATTTAATATTTACTCCAGATAAAACACGTTGATTCCCTTCATCATCAATAATTTGAGGAGTTGTCTTAAACTCTCTAATTAAAGTTCCTGAAATTGGATTAACAAATTTCACTTCTGTAGTATTTGATACAGCAGTAGTCTTTTCATTATTCTTATTGGTTGTATTATCTACTCTTTCTGCATTTTGCATGTTATTACTTACATCTTTATCATCAACATTCAACGAAATTTCTTTATTATTCTCTTCTTTTTTAGGATCTGTTTGTAAATTACGTGATTTCTTAAAATACACAGTTCCAAGTGTTGTGACAATACACAAACATAGGAAAAGTACTACGTAAAAACCCTCCTTCCTAAAAAAATCTTTCACCTTTTGTACATTATTTTTGTCCATATAAACACCTCCTTTTTCTATTGTTTCCTTTTTATATAAATTAATACATATTATCCATATTTAATTTGTTTTTATTTTAAAAAAATAAGGATATAAAATAAGCATTTAACTTATCTTATATCCTTACCTTATTAAAAGTTTTTAATCGCTATTTATACACTATTTTTTCAATTTCTATTCCTGAATAATAATGTTTTAATATCTCTTTATAATTCTTTCCATCCTTGCCCATAAAGTTTGCTCCCCATTGGCTCATTCCAACTCCATGTCCATATCCTTTACAATTAATTTTAATCACATCATTTCCATATTCAATTGTAAAATTTGATGACCTAAGATCAAATAACTTTCTAAAATCAATTCCTGAAATACTTTTTGTTCCTAATGCTATACTTTTTACATATTCAGCATTAGTTCTAGATTCTATCTTCACTTTATCTTTCACATTTGCTGTTGTTACTCCAGAATCCTTATATGTTTTATTTATTGTATTTACAAACTCATCAAATCCAATTTCCTTTGTTGTACTATATTTTGTAGCCTCTTCATCCCATGAACTATCTACTGATTTTAAATAAGGAATATCTCCCGAGAATACTTCTAAGGAATCCTCTGTCTTCCCCCCACTGATGGCGAAGAATTGAGGATACTTAACTATTTCATCCCCATATATCATAACTTCTCCCTCTGTAGCCTTAACAGAGCTAACAATCTTATCCCAATAAGTTTCTGCTTTTACACTATCCCACTTCTGCATTCTTTCATCCTTACTCATATATGCTTGGCAGTGAGTTGATGAGCAAATTTCTGCCCCATGCTCTTTAGCTGTTTTACAAGGAGAAATTCTCTTAGAAAAATAAAAAGTTCTAGCTGCTATGGATTGAGCCTTTATTGCCTCTTCATTAAATTCTGCAGGCATTTCTGCGGCTACTACCCCAACTATATAATCCTCTAAACTTATTTCTTCTACCTTCTCTGTGGCAGTATTATATACCTTTACTTTATCACTGCCTCTAACTATTACCCCTTCATCTTTAACATATTTTATAGTATCATCACCAAGTTCAAAAGAGCTTGTCCGTTTAAATGGAGATACAATAAATATACTACAAATTATTATTGTAAAAGAAATTATAAATATGGTTATATAAGAAATAACTTTAAATTCATTTTTCGCACCATTATAATTCATTTCTCCCTCCTAAAAAATAATTTCTTTTTATTATATGCTTACATAATTTTAGTTATCACTACTCTCAATAAGCTTTATTATTTTCTAATATTTATATGTTTATATATATTTATATTCATATATTTATATAAATATATATTCTTATATTTATATATTTTTGCATAAAAGAAGCTATATCCTAACGATATAGCTTCTTTATAAAAAAATTATAATTCCTTTTTAATACTTAACTCTTTCAATATCAGCTCCAAGACCCCTGAATTTCTTTTCAATATCTTGATAACCTCTATCTATATGATAAATATCTCCTATTTCTGTTGTTCCTTCAGCTACTAGCCCAACCAAGATCATAGCGGCTCCTGCTCTTAAATCTGTTGCTTTAACCTCGCATCCAGTTAGTTTATTAACGCCTTCAACAAAAGCTGTTCTGCCATCTATTTTAATTTTAGCTCCCATTCTAGTAAGCTCTGCCACATGCATAAATCTATTCTCAAATATAGTTTCTGTTACTATGCTGGATCCCTCAATTAAACATAATAAGCTCATCATTTGAGGTTGCATATCTGTAGGGAATCCTGGATAAGGTAAAGTTTTAATATCTACAGGTTTCTTAGGACCTGTTCCATCAACTATTATAGATTCTCCTAACTCTTCAAAATTAATTCCACATTCTTTTAGTTTCTCTATTAATGGTCTTAAATGTTCACCATTTATACCATTAATTTTAATAATACTGTTTGTCATTGCTGCACCTATCATAAATGTTCCAGCTTCAATCCTATCATATATTGGTTTATATTTAATTCCGCTTAAATGGTCTACACCTTCTATTGTAATTTTTCCTGTACCAGCTCCAACTATATTAGCTCCCATTGAGTTTAAAAATTCTGCTAGATCCCATATTTCAGGTTCTTCTGCAGCATTCTCAATTATAGTTTTTCCTTCTGCTAATACAGCAGCCATAATTATATTTTCAGTTGCTCCAACTGAAGGGAAATCCAAATAAATTCTATTTCCTTTTAGTCTATCCACCTTAGCTTCTACATATCCATGTCCAATATTTATCTCAGCTCCTAAAGCTTTAAAGCCTTTCAAATGGAGATCAATTGGTCTGCTACCTATATTACATCCTCCTGGAAGTGATAATTTACAATAGCCAAACCTGGCTAACATAGGACCCATTATTAAAAATGAAGCTCTCATTTTCCTTATCAATTCACTATTAGCATCAACAGGAATTAATTTCTTTGTATTTATTTTTATCTTGTCATCCGCTATTTGTAAATTACAATTTAAACCGCTAAGTAGGTTACATATAACTAAAACATCTTCTAGCATCGGTATATTTTCTAATTCAATATCCTCTTTCGAAAGAATTGTTGCTGCAATTATAGGCAAAACCGAATTCTTCGCTGCGCTTATGTTTACCTCACCACTTAGCTTTTTTCCACCTTTAACTACTATCTTTTCCATATTCTCCTCCATAATGACTTATTAGTATGTTGAAAAAATTATTGGTGTACCAATAACTAAGTAAGTCCCTTTATCGTAGTTACTTACTGCAAAATTGACCCTTTCTCCATCTTGTAACTTAGCTGTTCCAACATAACCATTATGGATATCTAGGGCATTTATGTCTTTTATGTTTTGTGCTTCCGTAATAAGATCTAATCCTTCTTCTGTATTATTTATTTTTCCCTTTATATATTTAAAATATCTAGGTTTACTTGAAGTATTAACTTGTAATTGTGATAAATCTTGTATTAAATTTAGTAATTTTTTGTCTTTACTAAAATTAGTTATTACTGCATCTACTAATGTTTTTTCCTTATTTTCATAAACAGTTATATTTATTTCTAAATTATTGCACTTCATAAAAATACTATTTTGGGTCACTTCAGAAATACTTGAATTATAATGTTTTTTCACCTTTTTTTGTATTGAATTTAAAGTATCTTCTAGTGGCATATTACTTTCATATTCTATTTTTAAGCCACTTTCTACAAAGGTACTTTCTTCTTTTATTAGTTTTTCAATAGAATAAAAATCACTATATGACCAACTAACTATAGGAAAAGCACTAATAAAAATAACAGAAAAAAGGAAACTTAATATAAGGCATACTCTAACCTTCACATATACCCCCACCTTTCCTTCATAATTATGGTCACTTATTCCATTTTCTATTCAATTCCTTTATTTACTATTAGTATATAAAACTCGTATTTTTTTGTGAAAGATTGTCAAAAAAATATAATTTTTTACAAAAAAAAAGCATTCACTAAATTGAATGCTTTTTTAAACCTATTCTTATATTTGCTCTAATTAACGCTGCCTGTGCTCTTGCAACATCAAACTTAGATGAATCTTTTAATCTTTCTTCAGCTCTTCCTTTTGCTTCTTCTGCTCTAGCCAAATCAATATCTTCAACTAATTCTGCTGCATCGCTACAAAACATCATTTCATTGTTATTTAGATTAATTACTCCCCTAGATGTAAATAGTTCTTTTTTATTTCCTGCCTTATCATAGAATATAGTACCACTTGGCACTGTACTCATTATAATAGGTGCATGATTAGGCAGAAATTCAACTGCTCCGTTAACTGTATTTACAAATACTTTTTCTACTTCTTCGTTTATAACCATCTTACTAGGAGTTAAAATTTTTAATATAAAGGTTTTGGCCATTTTCCTCCACCTCTTATCCTAATGTTTTAGCTTTTTCAAGAGCTTCTTCTATAGTACCTACGAATAAAAATGCTGATTCTGGTATATCATCATATTTTCCATCTAAGATTTCTTTAAATCCTCTTACAGTCTCTTTTATTGGAACATATTTACCTGTCATTCCTGTAAATTGTTCTGCTACCGTAAATGGTTGTGATAAGAATCTTTGGATTCTTCTTGCTCTTGAAACTACTGCTTTATCTTCATCTGATAATTCATCTACACCTAAAATAGCAATTATATCTTGTAATTCCTTATATCTTTCAAGTATGTTCTTTACATCCATTGCCACTTCATAATGCTCTTTACCAACAACTCTTGGATCTAGAATTCTTGAAGATGATTCTAATGGATCAACAGCTGGGTAAATACCTAATTCTGAAATACTTCTTGATAAAACTGTTGTTGCATCTAAGTGAGCAAAAGTTGTAGCTGGTGCTGGGTCAGTAAGGTCATCTGCTGGAACGTATACTGCTTGAACTGATGTTATAGACCCGTTAGTAGTAGATGTAATTCTTTCTTGAAGAGCACCCATTTCAGTTGCAAGAGTTGGTTGATATCCAACAGCTGATGGTATTCTTCCTAATAAAGCTGATACTTCTGAACCTGCTTGTGTAAATCTAAATATATTATCTATAAATAACAGTACGTCTTGACCTTTATCTCTAAAATATTCAGCCATTGTAAGTCCTGTTAAAGCTACTCTCATTCTTGCTCCAGGTGGTTCATTCATTTGACCAAACACTAATGCAGTCTTTTCTATAACCCCTGAATCCTTCATTTCATGGTATAAATCATTACCTTCTCTTGATCTTTCACCAACACCAGTGAATACAGATAATCCACCATGTTCTTTAGCTATATTATTAATAAGCTCTTGAATAAGAACAGTTTTTCCTACACCTGCTCCACCAAAAAGACCTATTTTTCCACCTTTTTGATAAGGAGCTAGTAAGTCAATAACCTTTATTCCTGTTTCAAACATTTCTGGTTCAACTGATTGATCTTTGAAGCTAGGAGCTGGTCTGTGTATTGGATATTCTTCCTTAGCATTTACATCTCCAGCATTATCCATAGTTTTTCCTAAAACATTAAATAGTCTTCCTAGTACTTCTTCACCAACTGGAACTGCTATTGGTCTACCAGTATCTACAGCTTCCATACCTCTTCTTAGTCCTTCAGTAGCTTCCATTGCTATGGCTCTTACTATATCATCTCCCATATGTTGCTCAACTTCAGCTACTAATACATCTTCTCCCATATTTATATGAATAGCATTATATAAATTAGGAAGAGAGTCTGAATTAAACTTTATATCAACTACTGGTCCTATTACTTGAACCACTTTTCCTATCTTGCCAGGCATCTAATATACCTCCTTACTATTTTTGTGCTTCTGCTCCTCCAACTATTTCTGAAATTTCTTGAGTAATCATGCTTTGTCTAATTCTATTATATCTTATATTAAGTTCTTGAATTATATCATTTGCATTGCTTGTTGCTCCATCCATAGCTTGCATTCTAGCACTTTGTTCACTGCATTTTGCACTTAACATTAAAGCCCTTAACTTTCCTTTTAGATATATATCTAAAGAATCTGTAAGAACAGTTTTTAAATCAGGTTCTACTATTTGTTCTCCTACCTCTCCTACTGCTCTTTCAACAGGCAATAGTTTTTCACTTTTAACTTCTTGTTTTATAGGAGATACAAATTCTGTATATACAACATTAACCTCTGAAACTTCACCTGAAACAAATAGCTTTAAAGCTTTTTCATAAACTAGTTTAACTTCTTTTATAGTTGGTATATCAGGGATATCAACATATTCATCTATAGTTTCTAATCCGTTCCTTCTTAAATAAGATATTCCCTTACTACCTACACTAATTATTTTGCAATTATCCTTATCATCCTTAATTAAGCTATCTAAAAAAGCAACTACATTATTATTGTATCCAGCACATAATCCAGTATCAGAAGTAATTATTATATAAAGCTTATAATTACCATCATTTCCATCAAAATATGAAGTAGTAAGTTTTTCTTCTGATATTTTTGCTAAAGACTTCATAGTTTTTTCAGCTATTTCTAGATATTGCTCATTTATAGATAACTCTTTTCTACATTTTCTTAATTTAGAAGTGGCAACAAGTCCCATTGCATTGGTTATTTTCTTGGTACTTTCTACGGACTTTAATCTTCTTTTTATCTCTATAAGTCCTGCTGCTCCCATTATTCCACCTCCTAAAGAATTGCATAGCTTTTAAAAGCTATGCCTCTTGTAAAAATATCTTTTTATATTCAACGATTGTTTCTTCTAATGTTTTCTTTATTTCATCAGTTAAAACTTTTTCTGTTACTATTTTCTTTAATAATTCTCTTTGATGAGTATCCATATATTCTAAGAAACTTTTCTCAAACTTTCTTATATCACTAACTTTTATATCTGAAAGGAAGTCATTAACTGTTGCATATAAAATAACAATTTGCTTTTCAACAGCCATTGGTTCGTATTGATCTTGCTTTAATACTTCAATTAATCTCTTACCTTTTTCAAGTCTTCTCTTAGCATCTCTATCTAAATCTGATCCAAATTGAGAGAATGCTGCAAGTTCTCTATATTGCGCTAGTTCTAATCTTAGAGTACCTGAAACTTGCTTCATTGCTTTAATTTGAGCATTACCACCAACTCTTGATACAGAGATACCTGCATTTACTGCTGGTCTTTGACCTTGATTAAATAAATCTGATTCTAAGAAAATTTGACCATCTGTAATTGAAATTACATTAGTTGGAATATACGCTGTAACATCCCCTGCTAATGTTTCTATTATAGGAAGAGCTGTTAGTGATCCTCCTCCATTTTCAGCTGACAACTTAGCTGCTCTTTCTAGCAATCTTGAATGAATATAGAATACATCTCCAGGGTATGCTTCTCTTCCTGGTGGTCTTCTAAGAAGTAATGACATTGTTCTATAAGCAACTGCATGCTTAGATAAATCATCATAAATAATTAGTACGTCCTTACCTTGATGCATAAAATATTCACCCATACTACATCCAGCATATGGTGCTAAATATTGTAATGGTGCTGTATCTGATGCTGTAGAACTTACTATTATTGTATAATCCATAGCTCCCATTTCAGTTAATGTATTAACTATATGAGCAACTGTAGATTGTTTTTGACCTATAGCAACATAGATACAAATAACATCTTTACCTTTTTGATTTATAATTGTATCAATTCCTATAGCAGTCTTTCCTGTTTGTCTATCTCCAATTATAAGTTCTCTTTGTCCCTTACCTATTGGAATCATAGAATCTATAGCTTTAATACCAGTTTGTAGTGGTTCATTAACTGAACTTCTATCAATAATAGATGGAGCTGGAATTTCCATTGCTCTAGTATTACTAGTTTTTATAGGACCTTTTCCATCAATAGGATTACCTAATGAATCGACAACTCTTCCTATTAATTCTTCACCAACTGGAACTTGAACTATTCTATCAGTTCTCTTTACGATATCTCCTTCTTTGATTCCTTCTTCTGACCCTAGTAGAACACAACCTACATTGTCTTGTTCAAGGTTAAGAGCCATACCATATACATTATTAGGGAACTCTAATAATTCCCCTTCCATACAATCATCTAACCCATATACTCTAGCGATACCATCACCAATTTGGATTATTGTACCAGAATCTACTTTTTGAATATGTTTTTCATATCTTTCAATTTCTTTTTTTATAATTGAAGTAATTTCTTCTGGTTTTATATTCATGGACTCACCTCTATTCTCTCTTAAGCATTATGTCTTTCATTTCCTCTAGTTTAGATTTTATTGTTCCATCAATAACATCATTTCCAACTCTTACGTACACTCCACCTAGAAGACTCTTATCGATTTCTGTAGCCATAATAATTTTCTTATTATACTGCTTTTCAAGTTTTTCTTGTAAATCAGAAATTTCACTTTCTAATAATGGTACTGCCGTCTTCACCACTGCTGATAGAATATTTTTTCTCTCAAGATCAATCTTTTCCATTTGGTTAAGCTTTTCTCTTAAGTACAATATTCTATCTTTCTCTATAAGTATCAATAGAAATGAAAGTAATTCTTCATCTATTTTTCCTTTAAAAATATTTATAAATGTTCTTTTTTTATTTTTAGTACTTATTTGAGGATGTTTTACAACCTCATAAAAATCCTTATTATTTTCTATTAAGTCACAAATTTCTCTAAGGTCATTAATATACTCATCTACTTTATTTTTTTCTTTAGCTACTTCATATAATGCTAAGGCATATCTCCTATCTAAATATTCATACATATTTAACTACCTACCTTAGTTATAAAATCGCCTATTAATTCCCTTTGAGTACTATCTTCAAGCTTTTCTTCTAGAGCCTTTGTAGATAATTCAATTGCTAAATTAACTACTTGTTTCTTTATTTCATATTGAGCTTTTTCTTTTTCTCTTTCTATTTCTAACCTTGCTCTATCAACTATAGCCTTAGCTTCTTTATTAGCATCATCTACAATTTCACTATATACTTTATTAGCTTTTTGTTTTTTCTTTTCTATTATCTTCTTACCTTCTTCTTTAGAAGACTTAAGAATTCTTTCATTTTCTATTAAATATAATCTTGCCTTTTGAGATTCATCCTCTGCATTTGACAATTGTTCTTGTATAAAATCTTCTCTGTCTTGTATAGCAATACGAATTTTTTCCCAAAAGAAGTGTTTAAGTATTAGTACTAAAATAAAAAAGTTTATTAACGTCATTAATAGAACTGATGGATCTATATCCATATACTCTCAGCCTCCCTTCGGAGTCAATAATATCAACTCTTCTTAAACTATTTTATAACTATTAACATTATAGCTACTATTAACCCGTAAATAGCTGTTGCTTCTGAAAGACCTGCACCTAATATTAAAGCACTTTGAATCTTACCTGCTGCTTCTGGTTGTCTTGCAATTGATTCTGTTGCCTTTCCTGTTGCTATACCAATTCCTATACCTGCTCCAATTCCTGATAATACAGCGATACCTGCTGCAATTACTGATAAATCCATTTAAACTTCCTCCTTCAAAATTACATTCTAATGATGTTCTGCTGTCATTTTAATATTTATTATTGTTAGCATTGTGAATACTAGCATTTGAATGCTTCCATCAAATAAATCAAAGTATCCATGTGCTATAATTGGTGCTCCTATTTGAGCTAGCATTCCTATTGAACCTAATGCTTCATAGATCATTTCTATAAGCATAGTAGCTGCCATCATATTACCAAAAAGTCTAAGAGCCAATGATATTGGCAACATTACTCTTTCCATAATATTTAATGGAAGCATCATTAAGAATGGCTCTCCCAAGCCTTTTGTATAACCCCACACACCATTTCTCTTAATTGCTGTATAGTTAATAACTAAGAATGATGTTAACCCAAGTCCTAAGGTAACGCTTAAGTTTTGAGTTGGTGGTGCTATTCCTACTATTCCCATTAAGTTAAGAACTAATAAATATACAACTAAAGTTCCAACATAAGGAATATATCCCACATAACTTTCGCCCATATTATTTTTAACAAGTCCTTCTATAGTAGTATATAAGGTTTCTAATACTACCTGTCTCTTATCTGGCACCCTTTTAAGATTTCTTGTTAAAATATAGGCTGCGATTCCTAAAATCAGAATTACCGCCCATTGAACAACTATGTCTCTTGTAATGTTTATGGGGAAACCTCCGATATTAAAGGAAAAGATAGGTGCTACTGATTCCAACCTAAACACTTCCTTCCACTGTTAATGTACAATAAAGTCTTATTCCTTGGTCCAGTATTATTCCAACTAAATAGGACAATACTAATATAATATTGTGGATAAATGGTAATATAACTACTAATACTAAAAGAACTCTAAGAATAGATGTTGTTAAGATTAATATTTTATTTTTATGAATCCACCTTTTAGTAGCAAATGATATTGCCAAATAATTTAACATTCCAACTGTTATACCCAAGAAAAAAACTATTGCAGGCTTAAACGAAAATACTAAGCTAATGATTAAAGACATAAATAAACCAACTAGCATATCATATTTTGTGATTTTTCGTTCCAAGTTATTCATCTCTTTACTCATTGAGCACGCCCCTCTCGTTTACTCTTATGTATTATAGCCCCACAATAAACTTTAAGAAAACCTTATTTTTACTTAAATAAACTTAAAATTGTTTAAATTTTGAATTTATACATGCAATATTAGCCATTCTCTTAACAAACATCGATAGTCTTCCTTTTCTCAACAATAATACATAAATTTATTCATGGTTATTCATTTATCTAAATATTCTGAAAACTAAATCGTTATGCAAGTTTACTTGATAACATTTTCATTTAATACTTTGTTTAAATATTTTATTATATTTTCTAAATTTATTCATAGTTATAGCGTATTAACTACCATTTACTCCTCTTTTTCATTATTATATTGAAATAGATTATTCGTATTTATTCATATATTTATTTAAAATAAATATTATTTTCTTTAGAAATACTTCTATTATTATGTAATATATCACTATTTTTAATAGAAAATACTCAAGTTTTTAACCATTTACTCCTTTTTTGTATCGAAAAATAATAGACTTTAGTTACGTTTTAAACTTTCTTAAATATAAAAAGAATGTATTAGAATATCTCTAATACATTCCTAAATATATGTTTATATTATACTCTTTCAACAATAAGAGCTGTTCCCATTCCGCCACCTATACAAAGTGTAGCTAAACCTCTCTTAGCATCTCTCTTTTCCATTTCATAAAGTAAAGTTGTTAATATTCTAGCTCCTGAAGCTCCTACTGGATGTCCTAAAGCAATAGCTCCACCATTTACATTAACCTTGCTCATATCAAAGTTAAGGTCTTTAGCAACTGCTAAACTTTGAGCTGCGAATGCTTCATTAGCTTCTATTAAGTCCATATCTTCAACAGTTAAATTAGCTGCCTCTAATGCTTTCTTTGTTGCATGGAATGGTCCATAACCCATTATTGCTGGGTCTAATCCCTTAGAACCATAGGAAACAATCTTAGCTAAAGGTTTAACGCCTAATTCAGCTGCCTTTTCTGCACTCATAACAACGAATGCAGCTGCACCATCATTAATTCCTGAAGCATTACCTGCTGTAACTGTACCATCTTTAACAAATGCTGGCTTTAATTTAGCTAACTTTTCAACAGTTGTTCCAAATCTTGGAAATTCATCAGTATCAAATACTATTGGATCTCCCTTTCTTTGTGGAATAACAACTGGAACTATTTCATCTTTGAATTTTCCAGCCTTTATTGCTGCTTCTGCCTTAGCTTGTGAAGCTGCTGAAAACTCATCTTGCATTTCTCTAGTTAATCCCCATTGTTCAGCTATATTCTCAGCTGTAACTCCCATATGGTAGTTATTAAATGCATCCCAAAGAGCATCTTTTATCATTGTATCAACTAATTTTCCATCACCCATTCTTTGTCCCCATCTTGCTTTATCTAAAACATATGGAGCCGCAGACATATTTTCCATACCACCAGCAACTACGATATCAGCATCTCCTGCCTTAATCATTTGTGCTGCTAATGCAACAGTTCTTAAACCTGAACCACAAACCTTATTTATTGTCATAGCTGGCACTTCATTTGGTAATCCAGCTTTTAAAGTAGCTTGTCTAGCCACATTTTGTCCTAGACCTGCTTGAATAACATTCCCCATTACTACTTCTTCAACTTGTTCTGGATTTATTCCTGCTCTCTTAACTGCTTCCTTAATTACAATAGCTCCTAATTCTGCTGCTGGAACATCTTTTAATGATCCACCAAATGAACCTAAAGCTGTTCTTGCTGCACTTGCAATAACTACTTCTCTCATTTCATATACCTCCTAAATTCAAAAAAAACTCATTCATCTTTGTTAAAGTATTAACACAATTACAATTATACCATTTTTCACATATTTTTCAAGGAATATTTGTTAAAATTTAGACAAACTATCTTTTAAATTCCTCTACTTCTTTATCACTTAAATCAAAATATCTTAATATAGCATCTGCAATTCTCTCTGATGCCTTTCCATCACCATATGGGTTTACTGATTTACTCATTTTTTCATAAGCTTCTCTATTTTGAATTAATTCATTAGCTTCACTTAGAATTTTTTCTATATCTGTCCCAACTAATTTTACTGTACCATATGCTACTGCTTCTGGCCTCTCTGTAACATCTCTAAGAACTAAAACAGGTTTTCCTAAGTGTGGTGCTTCTTCTTGTAACCCACCAGAATCAGTCATTACCATAAAACACTTATTCATTAAATTATGTGTTTCTTTTGTGTCTAATGGTGGTAATAAATGAATTCTATCGTTTCCACCTAATCTTGCATGAACAACATCTTTTACTACAGGGTTTAAATGTACTAGATAAACTAATTCTACATCCTTATTATCCTCTACAATTTTATTTAATGCTGTACAAATATTTTCTATTCCTTCTCCCCAGTTTTCTCTTCTATGGGCAGTTATCATTATTACTTTCTTGTTTACATAATCTATTTTATTTAGTTCTTCATTTTCAAATTTATAATCTTCCTTAACTGTATGAAGCATAGCATCTATTACAGTATTCCCTGTAATATAGATATCATTTTCATTTATGCCTTCTCTTAAAAGATTATTTTTTGACCCCTTTGTTGGTGCAAAGTGTAAATCAGCTAATGATCCTGTTAGTTTTCTATTCATTTCTTCTGGAAATGGAAAGTACTTATCAAAAGTTCTTAATCCTGCTTCAACATGCCCAACCTTTATTTGTTGATAGAACGCTGCTAATGCACCTGCAAATGTAGTTGTTGTATCTCCATGAACTAATATCATATCTGGTTTTTCTTTTATAAAAACCTCTTCTAATCCTTCAAGCACTCTATTAGTAATACCAGTTAAAGATTGTTTACTTTTCATTATATTCAAATCAAAATCTGGCTTAATCTCAAAATACTCTAGAACCTGGTCTAACATCTCTCTATGTTGCGCAGTAACACACACCTTAGATTCTATTTCTTCTCTTTTTTCTAATTCCTTAACTAACGGTGCCATCTTAATTGCTTCTGGTCTTGTTCCAAAGATGGTAATAATCTTCTTTTTCAATTCACTTACCTCCAAATATAATTGTTAATATCCAAATTCTCTACTTATTGCTAACGAA
Source organism: Clostridium sp. 1001283B150210_160208_E6 (assembly GCF_015669365.1). Lineage (NCBI taxonomy): Bacteria > Bacillati > Bacillota > Clostridia > Eubacteriales > Clostridiaceae > Clostridium > Clostridium sp. 1001283B150210_160208_E6. The sequence goes on from NZ_JADPAA010000016.1 coordinate 49,643, forward strand.
TCATCCTCATCTACCCATGACGAAACATCTATAACTCTATACTCGCTTTTACTATCTCTAATAATTACATTTTCTATGCCTGAATTTATTATCATTCTTTTGCACATTGAGCAAGAATTAGCATCTTTCACATACTCTTTAGTGTTAGCATCTTTACCTACTAAATATAATGTTGCTCCAATCATATCTCTTCTTGAAGCACTAATAATAGCATTAGCTTCACTATGTACACTTCTACACAACTCGTAATGAGTGCCTCTTTTAACATTTAGTTTTTCTCTTATGCAGGTTTGCATATCTATACAATTTTTTCTTCCCCTTGGTGCTCCAGTATATCCAGTTGAAATTATTTCATCATTTTTTACTATTATAGATCCATAATTTCTTCTTAGGCATGTCCCTCTTTCTGCTACAGTTTCCGCTATATCAAGATAATAATTATCTTTATCTCTTCTTCTCATAACCTACTCCTTATTTACTAAATATAATTTTTATATTCTTATTAAATTATATATTAGTTTAATATCTCTGTAAATCATTGTATATTTTCACAAAAAAGGTTGTGTCGATATTTATTTTGCTTGTTCCGTAGCAAGCTCCAAGCCACGGAAAAATAAATACCTATTCCCTTCGTACTTAAGGTAAGGAAATTATAAAATTATTATCCTTGATTTTATATTTTCCTAGATAGCAAAAATAAAGAGAAATTGCAAAGCAATTTCTCCCCCTTAACTATTTAATTTATCTATTAACTATTTAGTTCCAAATAGTCTATCCCCTGCATCCCCAAGACCAGGTACTATATATCCTTTTTCGTTTAACTTTTCATCTATTGAAGCTACGTATATATCTACATCTGGATGTGCTTCTTGTACTGCTTTTATTCCTTCTGGAGATGAAATTAAACAAGCAAGTCTTAAATTCTTAGCTCCTCTTTGCTTTAATAAAGTTAAGGCATCAGCTGCTGAACCACCAGTTGCTAACATTGGGTCAACAACTATTACTTCTCTTTCAGCTATATCTTGTGGTAGCTTACAGAAATACTCAACTGGCTTTAAAGTTTCTTCATCTCTATATAGCCCTATATGTCCAACCTTAGCTGCAGGAATTAAACTTAACATTCCATCTACCATACCTAATCCAGCTCTTAATATAGGAACTATAGCAACCTTCTTACCAGCTAACATCTTGCATTTAGTCTTACAAATTGGTGTTTCAATTTCTACTTCTTCCATGCTAAAATCTCTAGTTACTTCATAACCCATTAACATAGCAACTTCACTTACTAATTGTCTGAAGTCTTTAGATCCTGTGTCCTTACTTCTAATAAATGCTAACTTATGTAGTATTAGCGGATGATTGATTTCAACTACTTTACTCATTTCTTATCCCTCCAAGTTATTTATAATATTTTTTTTCAATCTCAGTTATTTTATTTATTCTTGCTAGGTGTCTATCACCTTCAAATTTAGCACCTAGGAATGTTTTTACAATATCTAGTGCTAATCCAGGCCCAACAACTCTTGCACCTAAGGCTAATATATTGGCATCATTATGCTCTCTTGTTGCATGTGCACTAAATGTATCTGAGCATAACGCTGCTCTTATTCCTGGAACCTTATTAGCTGCAATGCTTATACCTATTCCTGTTCCACAAATTAGAATTCCAAGATCACATTCCTTTGATGCAACAGCTTCTGCTGCCTTTAATGCATAGTCAGGATAATCACATGACTCCTTAGAATATGTACCAAAATCCTCTACATCATACCCATTATCTTTTAGATAAGATATAATTTCCTCTTTTAATTCAAATCCACCATGATCTGCTCCTAAAGCTATTTTCATAGTGCCACCTCCATCATTATGTATATTCATAAAAAAAGAAAGAGTAGGTATATATATACCTTAATCTTTCTTTATTTTTGACAATAATAAAGATACTGATCCCTTTATCTGATTGTAAGTGTTTTTATAAACAGAAACTGTGCCACCGTAAGGATCTTTAATTTCATCCTCTACGCCAACATACTCAGATAAAGTAAATATCTTATTCTTATAGTTTTTATAATATGTTTTTAAATAATCTCTTCCATACCTAGTCATTGCTAAAACTAAGTTTGATTCTTCTAGTAATTCATTTTCTATTTGTTTAGCTTTTCTATTTTTCAAATCAAGTTTAAGTTCTCTATAAATTAATTCAGCTGACTCCTTACTTACCTTACTTCCTGGTACAATTGATATTCCAGCCGAATTTGAGGTAATATTATCATCTGTATTTAAGCTGTTAAAAACAGCTTCTGCTATAGGACTTCTACAAGTATTTCCTGTGCATACAAAGAGAACTTTCATATTTACCTCCAACTAAACATTTATAATATCAAAACCTGCAGACTTCTGTAATCTATTCATTATAGCTAGGCCTACACCCTCTTCATCATAAGCCTCTGCAAGAATTATATCAACATTTTTATCATCTAAACTTCTTAGTGCTTCAAATAAATTTTTGGCTACTTCAGATAGATTTTCCTTACTTCCAACTACTAGTACCTCACCTAATTCATAGTGAGATGAATTTTCTTTAGAAGATAGAATTCCAACCTTTTTACCTTCATCTATATAATTGTGTACCAACTCATTAATTTTTTCAACAGTTTTTTTTCTATTTCCTTTTATAATTTTAACTTTTGCATTTGGTGCATAATGACGATATTTCATTCCAGGTGCCTTTGGTTTAAAGTCCTGGCTTGGTTTTTGCATTATAGCTTTATCAATTTCTATATTAGGATCAATTTCTCTTAGCATCTCTAATGTTATTCCACCTGGTCTTAATACCATAGGAGGAGTAACCGTACAGTCTACTATAGTGGACTCTACCCCTACTTCACTCTTTTCTCCACCAATAATATAGTCTACCCTTCCACTTAAATCTTCTACACATCTTTCTATATCAGTAGGGCTTGGTCTGCCACTAATATTCGCAGAAGGTGCTGCAATAGGTGTATTAGAAAGTTCTATTAATTTAAGGGCAATGTCATTACTTGGCATTCTTATCCCTATTGTATCTAAGTTAGCACTAGTTACATTAGGAATTATATTTTTTTTCTTCATTATAATAGTTATTGGTCCTGGCCAAAATTTATCCATTATCTTTTTTGCTACCTTTGGAACTTCTTCTACCAAATCACTTATTTCTTTACTTGCAACATGAACTATTAAAGGATTATCCTGAGGTCTACCTTTTGCAATAAATATTTTTTGAACTCCATTTTCATCTAAAGCATTAGCTCCCAATCCATATACTGTTTCTGTTGGAAATGCTACAATTCCCCCAGTCTTTATTACTTCTGCTGCTTCTTTTATGTATATTAAATCCTTTTTTAAATCATTAACTATGGCTACTTTTGTTTCCAAGTTTATTCCTTCCTTCTTTATACTAAAGTTTGTCCTCTTGCTATTTTTATATTCTGAATACATTCATCAGTATATGTAGCTCTCACACAATTTTTATATATAGTATCTAAAATCATGTACTTCTTAAGGCCGCCTCTTCTTATTACTTGATAATAATATATGTTCTCTGGTTGAAGTTCTTTAATTCTCCTATATTCCTCAGATGCTAGAGGATATCTCTTTAAAAATATAGACCCTATTGGTTTTAAAGACTTATTCTTAAAGTTTACTGTAGTTATAATAATAATATCCATATCCTCTTCCATTTTTTCAGTATGTACTAAAGCAACCTTATCACACAAAATCACACTTTCTTTTGAAAGCAATCCATTCTTAAATCTTAATTTATTATTACTGCAACTATAATCTAATTTATAATAATTCATTTTATTTATAACAGCAACAAATATAAGAAATTCAATAAATAATAGATAACTTAAGTAAAATGTATTAGTAAGTCCAGTTAACAATAAAATAATAGGTAAAGTAATAGCAAGAACAATCATTAAAATATAAAACTTTTTCAAGAACTTTTTTTCTCTTTTTATTGCCTTATATATATTCATACCATCCCCCACTAGCATAAAAGCCCTACATTTTTAAATGCAAGGCTTTCTTTGATATTACATATCTGTATTTCCCATTTGTTTCATTTTTTCAGCTTGATCTGCAGTTATAAGTGCATTTACCACTTCATCTATATCACCATTTAAGAAGGCCTCTAACTTATAAAGAGTTAATCCTATTCTGTGATCTGTAACTCTACCTTGAGGATAGTTATAAGTTCTTATTCTTTCACTTCTATCCCCTGTACCAACTTGACTCTTTCTATCTTCAGCAATGCCTGCATTTCTTTCTGCTTCTGCTTGTTCATAAAGTCTAGCTCTTAATATCTTTAAAGCTTTTTCTTTATTCTTTAACTGAGACTTTTCATCTTGACATGAAACTACTAAACCTGTTGGTAAGTGAGTCATTCTTACAGCTGAGTCAGTAGTATTAACGCATTGTCCACCGTTTCCTGATGCTCTAAATACGTCTATCTTTAAGTCTTTTTCGTTAATTTCTATTTCTACGTCATCAACTTCTGGTAAAACTGCAACTGTTGCAGTTGATGTATGAATTCTACCACTTGATTCAGTATCTGGAACTCTTTGTACTCTGTGAACTCCACTTTCGTACTTAAGCTTTGAATATGCTCCGTTACCCTTAATCATGAATACTACTTCTTTGAAACCACCAATGTCAGTTTCATTAGCACTCATCAATTCAACAGTCCATCTATTGTTTTCTGCATATCTTGTATACATTCTAAATAGGTTTGCTGCAAATAGAGCTGCTTCGTCTCCACCAGCACCACCTCTAATTTCAACGAATACGTTCTTATCATCATTAGGATCCTTAGGTAATAATAAAATTTGAATTTCTCTTTCTAATTCTTCCTCTCTAGTAGTTAAATCAGAAATTTCTTCTTGAAGCATTTCTCTCATTTCTTTATCATTTTCTTCTGCTAACATCTCTTTATTAGCCTCTAGATCCTCAGTAACTTGTTTATAATTTCTATATGCATTAACTATTATTTCTAACTCGGCATGCTCCTTACAAAGCTTTCTCCATTCATTTTGATTGGCCATTATTGATGGATCACTTATCTTTACAGATAATTCATCATACTTATTTTCTATGAAAGCTAATTTATCTAATAACATGATATCACTCCGTACTTCATTTTTTCACATTTTAGTATTATATCACATAATCTTCGCTATTTTCAACAAGCAAACTTTCCTAATACTACTCTGTCTAATCCTGCTAAGTCTTTTACCACCTTAACATCTACAAATCTATTTTCTTCTAACAAGTTTTTTACACTTTCACCTTGGTCATATCCTATTTCAAAACAAAGCATTCCACCTTCTAATAAGGTTTCTTTACTTTGCTCTACAATCTTTCTATAGAATACAAGACCATCATCTCCACCACTTAAAGCAGTTTTAGGTTCATAATCCTTTACGTCTTCCATTAGTGTTTCTATTTCCTCTTCTTTTATATAAGGAGGATTTGAAACAATAATATTATATCTTTTATTTACTTTTATTACTTCATCTAATAAATCACTCTTTATAAAGCTTACCCTATCTTCTAAATTATTCCTTATTATATTCTTTTTAGTCACCTTTTCTGGAACTGGATATAAATCTATCTCATCAACTTTAATATCAGGTCTATAATGGGCTAATGAAATTCCAATTGCTCCACTTCCAGAACATAAATCACATACTTCTAACTCTTTGTTTATAGGAATTAATTTCAGAACCTCTTCTACCAGCACTTCAGTATCACTTCTTGGGATAAGCACTCCTTCTTCTACATAAAAGTCTAACCCCATAAAATCACATTCTCCTAATATATATCTAACAGGCATTTTATTTTGGCGTTTCTTTATTAAATCAAAATATTTTACCTTATTTGAATTTGATACCTTCTCTGTAGAATTTGTAATTAAATATAATTTATCCTTTTCTAAAACTTTTCCAAGTAATAATTGCGAATCTAGTCTAGATGTATCTATAGCGGCATCTCCTAGTATTTTAGTCCCCTCATTTAAAAGCTCACCTATTGTTTTTTCCTTATCTTCAATACCTTCAGCTGCTTTTAGTGAAGCTATTGCAACTTCTATTTGCTTATCATCTGGCTCTCTTGTTGTTAACCCTTGAAGTTTTAGCCCTGGATAAGAAATTATTCTAGCTAGAACACCATTGCTCTTACCTAACCACTTTATAATTTCATATGTTATTCCAGCTACAATTGGTATCAATAATATTCTCAATATTATTCTCTGTAAAAATCCTCCCCATCCTGTAAAAGAGAAAATAAATACACTTACAAACATAATTAAAAATAAAAAGTTAGTACCACATCTTGGATGAAACCTTGAAAACTTCTTTACATTTTCAACAGTAAGCTCTTCTTCAGCCTCATAGCAGAAAATAGTTTTATGCTCTGCTCCATGATATTGAAATACCCTGTACATATCATCTAATTTAGCAATTCCCCATATATATATTATCAATATTGATATTCTTATAGCGGCTTCTATTAAATTTAATAATATTGGTGAAATACCAAATCCTTTAAATATAGTTGCTATAGCTGTAGGTAATCCTATAAACAATCCAATAGCAAGTAAAAATGCTATTCCCATTGTTATACTCATAATTATATCTTCAGCTTTTTCTCCATATTTTTTTCTAAGCCATCCTTCAAATTTATCTAACAGCTTTTCAAATTTTGACTCTGGCTCATAATCTTCATCCTCTTCAACAAATGAAGCTGAATGATTTAAAGAATCCATTCCTATTTTTAAGGAATCTACTAATACAAATATTCCTCTTATAAGTGGAATATTTAAGAACTTATATTTTTTAGTTAATGGCACTACTTTTTCAACTTTAACATCAATCTCTCCATCTTCTTTTCTTACTGCTATTGCCATTCCTTTAGAGCCTCTCATCATTACTCCTTCAATAACAGCTTGCCCACCAACATCTTTTCTTTTCATATTATCACTCACTTACTTCTCTTCATTTTTATATTTATAGTAGCATTGTCCACATAAGGATTCATATTCAACATTATCTACTGTATCAATGGCTATTTGATCTCCTGAAAAAACAAATTTTCCATTAACCTTTCTACCATTTAATAAAGCTTTATTCCCACATTTACATATAGTTTTCATCTCTTCTATACTATGAGCAATTAAAAGAAGTCTCTCACTTCCTTCAAAGCCTTCCATCTTAAAGTCGGTTCTTAGTCCATAGCATATTACTGGAATTTCTAAAGTAACAGCTATCTCAAATAATTCATCTATCTGATGCTTTTTCATAAATTGTACCTCATCTACTAATATACAATCTAGTGCACCATTTAATTCTATATTTTCCTTAACTTCACTAATAATGTCTGTATTTTTATCTACAATCATATCAACCTTTACTTCAACGCCTAATCTAGAAACAAGTTTATCGCCACCTTTTTTATCCGTAGAAGGTTTGATTAATAAAACTCTCATTCCTCTTTCTTTATAGTTATAGGCCACCTGCATTAAATGAGTTGATTTACCTGAATTCATAGCACCATACCTAAAATATAACTTACTCATCTAAAATAATCTCTCCTCTTATCTTTTGTTATAAAAATTATAGCATTTTACAAATTGATTAAAAAGTACTTTTAAAAATTCCCTCTTCTTGACTCGAAATATACCTTGTGATATACTCTAATAGTTATTTAAGATGTTCACATTTAGTGGACAATTTCGAAAGAGGTGAAATAAATGAGAGAAGGCATACATCCTGAATACCACCACGACGCTGTGGTTAAGTGTGCATGTGGAAATACTTTTACAACAGGTTCAGTTAAAGACGAACTTAAAGTAGAAATATGCTCTAAATGCCACCCATTCTTCACTGGTAAGCAAAAGGCTGTGAACGTCGGCGGAAGAGTTGACAAGTTCAATAAGAGATTTAACCTTAACCAAGGTAAGTAAGAAATTATGGGAAAGACTACTAGTCTTTCCCATTTTCTTTTTCTTAAAATTACTTTAACATTGAGATTTTTTACATAAATCATGTTAAACTATATCTAGGAATTATATAACATTATAAAAGCGAGTGAATTAAATGAAAAAAGTTTTAATCTTAACTACTTCTACAGGTCAGGGGCATAATCAAGCTGCAAATTCATTATTAGAAACTTTTGAATCTGAAGGCTTTACATGTATTAAGCATGACTTCCTTGAGGGCAATAATAAGTTTTTAAATGACATTATAGTTCAAGGTTATGAAATATCTGCATCAAAGTTTCCTAAGATATATGGCTGGGCTTATAAATTAACCGATCATAAATTTATATATAAGTTTTTACCTTTAGTTTTTAAAGGAACAGATAAAAAATTAAGCAAACTTATTCAAGATAAAAAACCTGATATAATAATTGGTACTCATCCTTTTACTGTTAATATAATATCTAGATTAAAGAAAAAGGGTATGAAGATACCATTTATCTCTGTAGTTACTGATTTTAAAGCTCACTATACATATGTTCATCCCTCTGTTGATGCCTATATAACTGGTAGTCAATTTACTAAAGACTCTCTTATAAAACACGGTATAGATTCTTCAAAGATTTTTCCTTATGGTATACCTATACGAGAAAGTTTCTTTGAAAGAAATGAAACAATACCTGAAATTAAAGATGATGAGTACTTTAATTTATTATTAATGAGTGGCAGTATGGGATTAAAAAATATATCCTATGTCTTAGATGAGCTTTTAAATAATAAACACAAACTAAGAATAACAGTTGTATGTGGAAAAAATAAAAAACTAAAGTGTTCTTTATTAAAGAAATCCCAACATACTTATATAGATAAGAAGCTTCATATTTTAGGATTCTCAAATGACATAGCTTCATTTATGGAATATTCAGATTTAATAATATCAAAACCAGGTGGACTTACAGTAAGTGAAGCAATAGCAAAAAATCTTCCTTTAATAATTCCATTTGCAATTCCTGGACAAGAAATGGAGAATACTGAATTTTTAACATCTAATGGATATGCATATTATATAAATAATATTAAGGAAATTAACAATCTCATAGATATGTTAATTGATAATCCTAAATATTTAATTGATGCTAAAAAAAATTTAAAAGAATTAGCTTCTACTTATACAATAAAAGCAATAGTAGATTTAGCTAACAATCTTATAGAAAAAAAATAACTGGAAACTAAGTTTCCAGTTATTTTTTATTTCTTATCTATATCACTTTTTTCAAATATACGTATAAAGTCTTTATTATTTTTTGTTTTGGATAACATATTAATTAATTTCTCTGTTATATTCTCAATATTTCCATCTCTGTACATAACTTTTCTAATTGAATATGCTACTTCCTTTTCTTCATCTGTTAATAATAAATCTTCTTTTCTTGTTCCAGACTTATAAATATCTATAGCTGGGAATATTCTTCTCTCTTGAAGCTTTCTATCTAAGTGTACTTCCATATTACCAGTACCCTTAAATTCTTCAAATATCATATCATCCATTCTTGAACCTGTATCAACAAGTGCTGTAGCTAATATTGTTAGGCTACCGCCTCCTTCTATATTTCTAGCAGCTCCAAAGAACTTCTTAGGCATAATTAACGCTCCTGGATCTAACCCACCTGATAAAGTTCTTCCTGTTGGAGTAATAGTTAAGTTATATGCTCTTGATAACCTTGTTAAAGAGTCCAATAAAATTACAACATCTTTACCTTGCTCAACTATTCTCTTAGCTCTTTCTAAAACTATTTGTGATACCTTTGCATGATTTTGTGGTTCTTCATCAAATGTAGAATAAATTACCTCTCCATTTATACTTCTTTGCATATCAGTAACTTCTTCTGGTCTTTCATCTATAAGTAACACTATCAATACAACTTCTGGGTTATTATTAGTTATACTTTGAGCAATCTTCTTTAAAAGTGTAGTTTTACCCGCCTTAGGAGGGGCTACAATTATTCCTCTTTGCCCTTTACCGATAGGACATATTATATCCATCATTCTAGATGATAAATCTAAAGGATTACTTCCTTCTAATCTAATTCTTTCTGCTGGATATATTGGAACTAAGTTTTCAAAAGCTCTTCTTCCTATAGCCTTCTCAGGATGTTCCCCATTTACCTTGTCAACATATAATAAAGCTTTAAACTTTTCTCCCTCTTTAGCTTCTCTAACCTTACCGATAACTTCATCTCCAGTTTTTAGGTTAAATCTTCTTATTTGGGATGGAGAAACATATATATCTTCACTACTTGTTAAATAATTTTTACATCTTAAAAATCCAAAATTATTATTTTCTAATATTTCAAGTATTCCTCTAGCCATATGAGAATCATTTATCATAGCTTTCAGTTCTTCTTTTTTCTCACTACTTCTTACTTCTTCTCTATTAGTATTATTAACAGCATTATTTTTAGGAGAAATCTTCTCTCTTAAAACTACTCCATCCTTTTTTATTTCATGAGCTTTTGTTGCTATTATTTGATCGATAAGTTCACTCTTTTTTAACTTTGATATGTTCTTAATTTCTAATGACTTAGCTATTTCTTTCAACTCTACTAAAGTCATATCCTCGTATTGTTCTTTGGTCAAAATGACACCTCCAAAAATATAAAATTATTAATAACTTAGTGAAAATAATTCCGAATGCACTTGAGATGAAAATAGATATGCATCTACGATTATAAAATAATTATATCATTAATGGCTATTTTAACAAGTCTTCTTCCATTTCAAAAAACTTTTTTCTAAAGTCCCTATTTATTAATAATTTTTCTTCTGCCCTTTTCACATTATTAGTTATAGTTCTTTTATTCTTAACATTAAATACTTCTTTAACTCTTTCTTGATCCATACATTTATATTTCTTTAGTAATAATAATAGTAAGTATTTGTTGTCTCTCTCTTCTAGAAGCTCTATTAAATCATCTGTACTCATCCCATAATATGTACATATTACATGTAATATTTTTAAATACCTATCCTCTAAACTCATAACAAACACCGCCTTTATAATTATTACTTATAAGAAATTATTTCCATTTAACATAAAAACTAATCAGTATAAAAGATTTTTATTCATTATTATAAATAAAAAAGAGAAATTGCATAAACAATTTCTCCATATATAACCTTACTTATTAGCTCTTACGTTTAATGATAAAGATGTTGTTAAAACTTCTTGCCCTGCAATAGCCATGTCATAGTCTATTTTAATATTTCCACCATTATCATTAACTTCAACGTTTAATTTCTTTGTATTAATTGTTATTTCCATCATTCCATAAGGAGTATTGTATAAAGATACTGAAGGTTCCTTTTCATTAAACAACATCTTTGTGCTAGTTGTTCCTTCCCTCTCTAATAATACTTCCTTATCTTTTATTATTAAAGTTGTAGTTGTTCCTTCCATACCAGATATCTCTGTTTCTTCATAAACAGCTTTATATCCACTATCCATTTTTATGTACTTTCCTGGAGAAACTACTTCAATAACGTCTCCATCTTCCATACTAGCATTACTGACTATACTTATAATCGCTTTCTTTTCCATCTGTTCCTCCTATTAAAGTAAATACTTAGAAACTTCTTCTTCTGTTGCTGGTTTTACTCTTAACTCATTTTTAAATGGAGTACCAAAGTTTCCAAACTTAACATCCACTTCAGCCTCATCTCTTCCTTTACTATATCTTGAGACCAACTTACATGCCAACTCTTTATCTTTATCCTTTGCATCACCATGAATTATTGCCATAGCTCCATTAAAATGTGATGGTAAAAATACTAAATCTTCCTTGCTTAATATTTTCTTTATTTCAGTTCCTTCTTCTGCAGTTCTAGTAACAATTATTTTAACATTATTAGAAGATATAAAATGTCTACCAAATCTTAATAAATCTATCTCTTTTTGAGTTAGATTTTCATTTCTATTTAAGGCATCTCTTAATCTAATAGAATAGTTAGGTTCAGTAAGCTTACAACCACCAGCAGGAGATGGATATTCCTTTATGCCCCATTTTTCTGCTAATTCCATTTGTGGTTTTCTACTTCTACCAGAAATCTTTAATAACTTTTCTCTATCCACTAATCCATTAAGCTCCATCTCTGTTGGATCAAGGTTTAAAGCACATAATGGTCTTAATATTTTATTTGAAAATCCAGATTCCTTTTTAACTATGTTTAAAGCTTGTCTATTTTGAGACATAGGTCTTTGATTTAATACTTCTCCAGTTATTATAAAATCCGCATTAAACTCTTCTAATAACCTTCCTGAATGTTTCATCATTAAAGCATGACAATCAATACATGGATTCATATTTTTTCCCCATCCATGCTTTGGATTCTTTACCACTTCAAATTGCTCTTCTGAAAAATCTACAACCTCAAGTCTTATTCCTATTTGTTTTGTCATCTTTATTGCATTTTCTTCATTAAAGAAATATGATTTAAAGCATATTCCTATCACTTCTATACCTTGATCTTTTATTAACTTTGCAGCTAGAATACTATCCAAACCACCTGAAATCATTGCTAATGCTCTAGTCATATTCTTTTCCTCCTAAAACTTTATTCAAATTATAGTTTATGATTATTATATTTATTAATCAAGTGGTAATTTATTTTTGTTGTAATTTTATCCAAATATACTTTTAAAAAATTCCAATATTTTAAACTTAATTACAGGTTTGTTTTCCTCTTCTTCTTCCTCTGCTTCCTTATTGCTTAATATTTGAGAATCTAAAACTTCCTTGCTCTTATCTTCCTCAACTTTTCCCTTAGTAACATCTATAAAACATAAAGGTGGAAACATAACACACCACCAATTTTTCCCCTGGCCACTTCCTATAATAATTCTAAAAGCTTCATATCTACCTTGAGGTAAAGTTAAATTACCATAAGACTTCTCTGGAAAGTTCTCATGGGACAGCTCAATTTTAACGTTATAATTATATCCATTATCACTTATTACTTTATTAGCAATTTCTTTTACCTTATCTTCATTTTCTAAAAGGATACTTCTTGATTTTTCTATTGAATCAGAGTCCTTTAAATATGGATATAAATACTTAATAACTTCATCCCTAACCTTTAACTTTAAGGTTTGATCCTCATCAGTATCACTATTTGCTATTACATGAAACCTTATTAAGGTGTCCTTTACATCTTCATAATTATATACAGTTTGTCCATCTTTATCATAGTCTAAATTTGTACACCCACTTATAATGCTTGTACATAAGATAATTAATAATACTAAAGTAATTCTCTTTTTCATAATAAAAAAACCTCCTTATAGCTTAAATTGTTGCCACAAGAAGATTTTTTATACACATCTATACGGTTCTTGTTATAAAAGTATCGTTATATTTCTTTTTCATTTCATCATAACATCTTTGTGCTTTCATCATATCATCAAAGAATGCAAAAACTGTTGGTCCACTACCACTCATCATTGCCTTTATAGCTCCTAAGGACTCCATTTCTGATTTTATAGAAGAAATTACCTTATGTTTTTTTAATGTTACATTTTCTAGTAAGTTCTTCATATTCTTTGCTACTTCATATAAGTTATCTTCATTCATATAAGTAATAACTTTATCAGTTTCAGGATGATTTTTAACTCTACCTAAGTCAAAATTCTTATATACATCTTTAGTAGAAACACCAAATGGTGGCTTAACCAAAACAATTATATGATTTTTAAATGGTTTAAGAGGAGTCAATATTTCCCCTATACCTTCACAAAGAGCCGTTCCACCATTAATACAATAAGGGACATCTGCCCCTAATTTCACTCCCAATTCCATTAATTTTTCATTATCTGCATTCACTTGAAATAACTTATTCATTATTTTTAATACAGCTGCGCAGTCTGTACTACCACCTGCAAGGCCTGCAGCTACTGGTATATTCTTTTTTATATTTATTGATACTCCTGACGTAATATTAAATGTATCTTTAAATAATTTAGCAGCTTTATATGCTAAATTTCTTTCATCCGTTGGAACATAAGGCTTATTACATGTAATTTCAATTCCACTTTCTATTTTTTCTATTGTTATAACATCATAAATATCAATATTTTGCATTATCATTTTTAGCAAATGATATCCGTCTTCTCTTTTCCCCACAACGTCCAAGGTAATATTAACCTTCGCATAAGCCTTTTCTCTCATGTTCTTCTTTCCTTTCTCCTATATATAATTAAATAAATTTTATCATATAGAAAAAAAATATTAAAGTTTTATGCCTAAATCCAAAAAATGGACATTTTCTAAGCCGAAAATTATCCATTTCTTATAATTCTATTTAGAGATTTGCTAAATTCAAATTATCCTCTTCATGTTTATATTCCTTAATTAATTCTACAAGTGGTTCTAACTCCTCGTAAAATACTATAATAGTATCTCCTATAGTACTTGAACTCAATGATTTTCTAAGAGCTTCAACCTCATCCAAAATCACTCTACAATCTTTGCAGTTGCTTTCCTTAACACCTTCTTCAATCAGCTTAGCAACTTCATTTATCTCTCTTCCTCTTCTGTCCTTATCCTCTTTTATAATAACCCTATCCATAGATTCACCACATAGTTTACCTATATCTCTCATCATCTTATTAGTTCTATCTCCAGGCACACCAATAACACCTATTAGATTATTTTTTATATCTATGTTAGATAAGGCTTTTAACACTCTCTTATAACCATCAATATTATGACCATAGTCTAGAATAACTCTTACTCCATCTATATCATATATATTAAATCTCCCAGCATTACAACTATTATTAAGCTTAAATGACTTAAAGCCTTTAGCAATCATGCAGTAATCAATTTCTAATCCTACAAGCGCTGCACATGCTGCCATGGCATTTTCTAAGTTATAGTCAAGTATACCATTCAATGTTATTGGAATATTATTAATATTTAAAAGCTTATACTCCCTATTATTATTCATAACAGTAAGAGTATTATCTTTAATATATATGGATATTCCACCTGATTTTATATTTTCTACAATTAGCGGATTATCACTATCTTTAGAAAAGAAAATCTTTTTAGCTTTAAATCTACTTAATATATTTTTGCTCCAATTATCATCTGCATTAATGACAACATATCCATCCTCTTTAACAGCTTCACCAACTAAAGCTTTTACAAAGGCTAATTGTTCAATGTCATTTACATCATCAATTCCTAAATGATCTTCTGTAATATTAGTTATAACAGCTACATCTGCTACATCATAGGCTAGCCCTTTTCTTATAAGTCCCCCTCTAGCAACCTCCAATACAGCAATCTCTACATCCTTGTTTTGAAGTATGGTCTTAGTACTGTTATATCCTGTATCATCACCTTTATCTATACACTTTCCATCAACATATATCCCTTCAGTTGATGTCATTCCCACTTTATGTCCCATTTGTTGCAGTACATGAGATATCAACCTAGTAGTTGTAGTTTTTCCATTAGTACCTGTTATAGATACAACAGGTATATTACTAGGTACTCCATTATATTGCATATTTAATATAGCTTCACCTATATCTCTTGGTTTTCCTTCACTAGGATACAAATGCATTCTTATTCCAGGAGCTGAATTTACCTCCATAACTGCCCCTCTACCATATAAAGGTTTAGATATATCATCAGTTTTAATATCCACTCCACATATATCTAGTCCTATAGCTTTAGCAGTACGTATACATATTTCTTTATTTTCTTCGCATATATCATCTGTACAATCTATAGCCATACCACCAGTGGATAGATTTGCATTTGCTCTTAAGAATATTCTTTTACCTTTTTCAGGCACAGATGACAAAGTAACCCTTTGGTTACTTAACTCATTTATTATTTGACTATCTATCTTTACCTTAGTTAAAGGTTTTTCATGATCATATCCTCTATTAGGATCATCATTAAGCTTTCTAATTAATTCTTTTATATTATTAACTCCATCTCCAACTACAAAAGGAGGTACCCTTAATGAGACTGCCACAACAGTATAATCGACAACACAAACTCTATAATCATTACCTTCAATATACTTTTCTATTATTAAGTCATCAAATTCATTTTTTAATGAATTATAATGGCTTACTAAATCATGCTCATTTCTGATATTAATTATTACTCCTCTACCTTTACTTCCAAACCTAGGTTTTATTGCAAGGGGATATCCTATTCTTTCTCCTTCTTTCAATAATCCTATTATATTACATACCTTATCCCCCTCTGTAACGGGAACATTTTGTCTCTTTAAAAGCTCTTTAGTAAGGAGTTTATCAGATGCTATATCTGATGAAACACAACTAGTGTTAGCACCTATTGTTGCTTCTATAATTCTCCCTTGTTTTCCATACCCTATTTGATAGAAACCACTATCTCCGAGTTCAAAGAAAGGCATTCCATATCTCTTAGCAGCATCTAAAATAGATTGTGTGCTAGGACCTACACTCTCTTTAATCATAAACTCTTTCAACAATTTAAACCTTGCTTCGTAGTTTATAGCTTCTTTATCTATTAGAGAATTTATTATATCAATAGCTAATCTAGCTACTTCTATTGCTGTATTCCTATATTCGTATTGAAATATAATATAGTATATGTCCCCTTTTATTTCTCTGGACTTACCATATGCAACTTCTATTCCCAAATTATTTTGAATAGCTATTATTATATGCTCACAAATATGAGCAAGATATGTTCCTTCTTTTAATCTTTTAACAAATCCATGTTCTTCATCAATTCCACACCTATGTTCATATAGTTCTGGAATAATTTTTAATAACCCTTCATTAAACCCATCTATATTCCTACTTGGAATTTCTGAATAACCACATAAATCAACATCTAATCTAATACATTTTTTATGAGAGTATATATTTTTCCCTTCAAATACTCTCTGACTTATTATCTTCATTGTTAATTAAATCCTCCTCAAAAGGTACCTTTCTAACAAGATCAAATTTATTTCCTTCTTTTAGAACATGAAGCTTAACATTGTATATGCTTAATACCTCTTCAGAATATTGCTCTGATACATTTGTATACGATATTCGGCTTCCATCTATAAAATATACTGCCCCTTCTCCTATAACTTCCACATTTCCATTTTTATTAACAATAATTGCTGTATTTTCATCTATTCCTATCCCCAACACTTCTGGATTTTGAGCAACTCCTGATAATAATCTTCCTATTCTTCCTCTTTGGGCAAAATGTTGGTCAATTATTACATTATTTATTAATCCTAGACCTGGAGACATCTTTAATGTACACTTTCTTGGTGCTTCTTCATCATTCCCCTCTATTATCATAGTATCGCTCATAACAGAAGCTCCTGCTGAAGTCCCAACTATATATATCCCGTTATCTGCCACTTCCTTAAGAGCATCATAAACTGGAGATCCTCCAATAAGACTAGTTATTCTAAGCTGGTCTCCTCCTGTAAAAAAAATTAATGATGCATCTTTTATCATGGCTACATTATCATCCTTAAATGCATCTTCTCTCTTACTTATATCTAATATATCTATGTTTAATATTCCCAACTCTCCAAATGCTTTTCTATATTTTTCTGCTGCTTCTTCCGGGTATTCTGTTGCAACTGTTGCAATAACTAAATCATCCTCTTCCTTCTTAATACATTCACATACTTTTTTTAATACTTCTTTTCTACCCTCTTTATCTTCAGCTCCTCCGATAATAATTAAATTTCCACTTAATTTTTTATTCATTAGATCACCTCAAATCATGCATTTGTTATTGTTTCCATTGCTATAAGTAATTATTCAAAAATGTATATAAAATAAAAATTTCATATATGTCATTCTAAAGCCTACATTTATCCTTCTAAAAAAATAAAAAAGGTAGGTTGAAGGCTTATATTCCTTTAACCCACCTTTTGACTCTAGTTTTAAGTATTAAAATATTGCTCGTCCAGGTATTATTAACTTATCTCCAATTTCAATACTGTCTGGATTTTCTACAGAATTCATCTTAACTATAGCATCCACAGTAGTATTATATTTTTTTGCTAATGACCACAAAGTATCTCCCTTTGTAACAACATATATAGTAATACTAGCCTTTTTCTTTTTAGGTTCTTCATCTAACTCAATTACATCAGAAATAAATTCTTTATTTACTTCATAAGAAAGTTTAGCCCCTACAGATATTGTAGCTTTAACTGCAATTGTATTGGCTTCTATAGATGCATCAATAGCTTCTAGGTTACTATTAACTATTGCTTTCATACCTTCTTTAGCACCATTAATATCTAATACAACAGTGAATGGTATATCACCACTTATTTGTGAATAACCAACCTCTTCATCTGTTGTCTTATAGATAACATTGGCCTTAATTACACCTTCTACTGTCACCTTGTCATCTGTAACCTTTTTGTCTGTAACTATTATATTCCCAGTTGCTCCCACAATAAATTCAGGCTTATAATTACCTTCCTTTATAGTAATATTATCTTTTATTATAGCCTCTGTAGCTTGAGAACCATGAATAACTCCTATTTCATAGCTATCTTTTCTAAGTTCTAATGGGAATTTTGGAGAGTAAGCGTCTTTAATTATTTCTAATATTTCATCAGAGAATACCTTAACGCTACACTTTACCAAAAATTCAATATTCATTATTCTAGTTTCACCTAGGTCATCTTCTTCTAAGCCTATATCAGTATTCTTTATTTCATAAATAGCTGATGGTAACATATTAGATAGTACACCAACCATTTCTTCTTCTTTTGAAAGGTACACATCATCTTGTAGGCTTACTATTTCTTTAGAATCAGCACCTAAATATAATATGTTCAACTTACAGTAACATCCTAAATAAACCTTATCTTCTGCAACTTTAACCTCTCTTTTATGAAGAGTCATAGAACACTTAAGGATTTTTGAAACTTGTGGTTTATCCATGCCAACTCTTAGAACTGATTTTCCTATAAGGTCAACTTCTTTGCTACTTACTAGCCTATTGATTGATTCTGTATTTTTTAATACTTCTACACCTTCAGTACCTTCTATGTCTTTTACGAAATCAAATTCAACACTTTTATAAACTTTCCAGTCTAGGTCAATAACGCCTTCAATAGCTATCTTTCTTTCATTCATAATATTAGCATCAATATGTTCTACCTTGCATTCTACTTCACAAATAACTTTATGTTCTCCTTCATCAAGGTCCAAGTAATTAGTAAACTTCTCAGCATAGCTCACAGAATTAACCATCATATTATCTTCTCTTGGAATGTAAAGCACTGAATATTCTACCTTACCTTCCACCATGACTTTATCCCCTAAAACCTCTTTATTACTAATAACAGGTCTAGCTTCTACTGATAGAATCTGTTGTACATCTGGATGAGTATCAGGAATTAAATACTCATCTTTCAATATTGATGTTGAGCCATTTTCTCTTATCAATTGTTGAAATTGAACATTTTCTTTTATAACATCTATCTTTGACATTTTATCCCTCCCATAAAATACCTACTATTATTTATATAATTCACACGGGAGATTTATGACTTAAATTTAAATTTATGTTTAACTTTATAAATGTAATCGAATTCTGTCTATTTATTAAATTTTTTTCGTATTTTTCACTAAAATTATGTTGACAATTAGTTTTATTTGTCGTAATATTATCTTGGTTATTGACCATATAACCTCTCATAAATTCTCAATACCCTTTTATACCATAGTTGAAAGATGGAAACCCACCATCTTTCTTTTTTTTACTGTATAGAGGAAAATATAAAATTTTAATTTGCTATAAATCAAAGGTATTATTACATTTTCATATTAAAATATATAAAATCAAGGATAATAATTTTATAATTTCCTTACCTTTAGTAGAAAGGAAATAAATGTCCACCCCACATTTTTATATTTATATTTATATTTATATCTATATCACAACTAAAAATATGCATTTCTTATATAGTTAGCTAAAAATATTTACACAAGAAAAAAAACTCCGATTTAAGAATCGAAGTTTATTAGTTAACTTGGAAATACCAATTGAACTGTCTTAGTTAACACATCTGAATAACTGTATGTCACTGTCCTTTGGGTGTCACTTTCTAATCTAATTACAAAAATGCTAGGATAAACGCTTTCTAATACTCCATCATTAACCAAAATCTTTTTGCGTCCACCGTTAGCTTTTAATGTAACCTTCTCACCTAAGTGTCTTTCGATGTCCTTTTTAATGGTAGCAATAGTTTTAATCTTTTCCATTTAAACACCCTCTTTCCTGACTTTAGTATACATCTTTTCCAGTTTTATGTCAATAGAAATTTAATATTTTATCATTTCTAAATACTATTTGTCAATATATTTTGTAATTTTTTTTACTTACTTTTATATTATTCTAAAAAAAGCTTATTTTTATGCATCAACCAAAAAAGATATAGCATTAAAGATAACTTTTATATTATTCAATAAACTTAATCCAAATTTACTTTAAAATATATTCAACCTATATATATGGAGATTTAGGATATCCTTCCCTATACTTTCCTCTAGTTTGTAAACCTCCAATTCCCTTTATACCAGTAATTGTGTTTTCAATAACATCAGTTATAGAAACAACCTGATCAATTCTTGTATAAGCTATCTTTTCACATACAAACACAGGATCTAAACAGTGAATTAATACTCTATTAGGACTAGATGCAAAATTAGCTCCAGCATCTAACATACATTCATAACAACTTTGGCATGCACCTGCAAAAATAACTAATTCATCGTAACTTGCGTTATAATTTCTTAAAGCCTTAACTGCTTCAATATAATACTTGGAATTTCTATAGCACTCCACGTCTAAATAATTTTCTGCATTTTTTAAAACGCCATCATGACCAGTAAGTACTACTATGTCTGGCTTAATTTCTTTTACTAGATCTACAATAACTTCTGGTTGCTGCCTCTCACTAATTGCTCTACCAACAGCATCCAAAGATAATTGTTTATATACCTTTAAGCAAGTCTCCATATACTCACTATCTCCATCCACATGAAGTATCTTACCTGGCCTACCAAACATTAATTCCTTACTGGTCATAAGTTTTGGGGATTTACTCATTCTAGTTAACACATCTCCCCTAAGAGCTACTGCATTCTTAATTGCTTTTGAAACTCTACTATTAAGTATTTTTTCTTGTGTTCCAACATAATCTTCATTCACTGTCTCTAAATCATCTGCTTTTGAGTCAGCAATTATTCTTATACTGATACCTTTAAGAATATATACTGGCTCTCCATTCTCTTCTCTAATATCAATTACCTTAAAGGTAATATCCCTATCATAAGATTTTCTAACTACTGTATCTCCTATAACCATAGCTTCCTCGCTTTTATTGTTGTTACTATTATATGAAAACAAATAAGAAACTGTTCCTTTGTCCAAAAAGGTTATAAAAAAATTACGAATTCCCATATTTATATATTTATATATTTATATATTCTTATATTTATATGTTTTTATATTTATGTATTTATATATTTTTATCCTAAGTTATTTTAGCAAATAAAGAATAGCTTCACCGCCAACTCCCTGTATGCTTAAGATTTTTCCACTCAAAATCTTTATGCTCTCTAGACGTTAAAAAAAGACGACCTTCTGGTCATCTTTTTTTACAACTCATATTCAGATTTAAAGTCATCTAATAGCTTCAAATATTTTTCCTTTTCATTTATTATACTTTGAAGTTTATTAGTAAAGGTACCTTGTCCCCAATTTACTTCATTGTAATAGTACCTATTTGCTAACCTCCAGTATCTTTGAGGAAATTGTAAATATGCATATAAAACCTGATATTCTTCTTTTGATAATGGTGATACAGAGTTATAGGATTCAATTATTGCTTTTGCAAAATTAATATCCCAGTCAACCCTTTTAAGTACTTTAATCATAAAATTAGATATGTCAAAGGTTCTAACTTCACGCTTACAAAAATCAAAATCAATAACATGTACGTCATTATTATCATCTAAGATTATATTATGATAGGTAAAATCATGATGACAAAAACTCTTTTCTTTTTCTGTTACTGAACACAAATCATAATAGGCTGAACTTTGTAAGGTATCAAACGCTTTTTTACCCATTTCCTTGTAAAATTCCATAGATTTTAAGTATAATAGGTCAAACTCACTCTTGTTATTTTTCTTTCTTATCATATCTCTCATTTTATCTAGTGACTTAATTCTTTTTTCCATTAGATGTGGCCAACGACCTAAATCACTTTTTAACTTTGAGTTTTCAGGTGGATCATATCCCTTAGACGCTTCATGCATAGTGGCTAATGTCTTAGCTGCAAGCTTTACTTCCTCCACATTATGAAAGTCACACTCCCTACCTTCTAACCACTCAGAAAGTGTATATAAGTCTTCATTAACTAGTGCATAAGGTTCTCCTTCTACATTCAAGAAGTATCTATCAACCATATTAAAACCATTTTTAATAAGATGTTCTTTCGCACCATATACAAATAGTAATTTTTGAGGCCCGTAGTTAATCTTTTTTAAACACCTTTCTCCTTTGTTGGTCCTTAAATAGTAGACTCCTTTGTTTGCTTTTAATACTTCAATTTTAATGTCAAACTGTCTTTCTATTTCAAATTCTCTCATCATAGTCCTCACCTCCTCTATATTTATATGTGCCTTTTATTTCTTTTATTAACAAAACTTAACTCATTTTAATATAATAGAGCGAGAGTACTATGAAAGGATACATCATGAAGATTGGCATAGACGGCAGGGCCGCAAAATGGTACAGGGGGACTGGTATAGGCACCTATACTCATCAACTTATTTCTAGCTTAAATAATTCAGACAAAGATAATGATTATCTAATTTTTTTGCCAGATGGTTCTTCTTTAAAAAATTTAAATGATAATTTTCGTGTTGAACCAGTAAAAGCAAATTTACAGGAAAACTTTTGGGATGAAGTTAGCGTTCCTAATATCCTAGATGATCATAGTATGGAGCTTTATCATGTTCCTCAAAATGGTGTTGGACTTTCAGAAAATATAAATTGCCTAAAGGCCATCACATTACATGATATAATTCCTTTAAGAATGCCTGAAACTGTAAGTGACAGATACCTAAAAATATTTAATGACGAATTGCCCAACATGCTTAAGCAATGTGAAGGTATAATAACTGTATCTGAATTCTCTAAAAAAGATATTGCTCAAGAATTTAATTTTCCTGAAGAAAAAATATTCGTTACACCTTTAGCCGCTGAGGATATTTATAAACCGCTAAGTAAATGTAAATGCAAAAAATTAATAAAAGATAAATATGGTATAGAAGATAATTTTGTTCTTTATGTTGGTGGATTTAGTCCTCGTAAAAATATTATTGGATTAATAGAAGCTTTTTCTTTAATTCCACCTGCTAAAAGAAAAAAATCTAAGTTAGTCATTACAGGCAATAAAGGCTTTTCCTATCCTAAATATCAAAAAAGGGCTGATGATTTAGGAATTTCAAATGATGTTATATTTACTGATTTTATTCCATTAGAAGACCTACCAGTATTTTATAATGGTGCTGAAGTTTTAGTATATCCTTCTCTTTATGAAGGTTTTGGTCTTCCGCCACTTGAAGCTATGGCATGCGGAACACCTGTTATAGCCTCAAATATAACTTCTATTCCAGAGGTTTGCTATGATTCTGCTCTACTAATTAATCCTTACAATATTGATGATTTAAGCTATGCAATTGAAAGAGTATTAAATGATAGTCTTTTAATGCTTACCATGGTTAAGAAAGGGTTATTAAGAAGTATGAATTTCTCATGGCAAAAAACTGCCCAATTAACTACAAACGCCTATAGGGCAATGATTAATAATGAACATCGTTAAAAAACGAGATCGAGTAGGAGCTAAATAATTATTTTATTTAGCGTCCTCTCACACCACCGTACGTACCGTTCGGTATACGGCGGTT
>NZ_JADPAA010000017.1:0-25100 GCF_015669365.1 Clostridium sp. 1001283B150210_160208_E6
TTGATGCGTGGTATGCCTAAAGTTCGTACGGAATTTTTATTAATGGCTTTTGGATATAATGTTAACAAATTACATAGTAAAACTCTTCAAAAACGTAACGGGAAGCTGCTTCACAAGCAGCAAGCTTCTTAATTAGTGCAATATAGTAATAATTTGGATAATTTTAAAATTGTCCTTATTTTCTTATGCTTAAAAATAAAAAAACTGGAAATAAGTACATATAAAGTTATGAATAAAATTTAAAATTATAAAAATAAGGCTATATCAGCCTAAGGTAAAAACCTTAATCTGATACAGCCCCTTAATTTATTTGAGAGAGAAAAACCACTCATTTTTTATGAGTGGTTTTGATTTGCAATGTTTAAAACTTCTTCATAGATTATATTTAACGCCGTTTCTAATCTAGTCTTATTAATTCTTGCAACGCTAATTCTTATACTATTATCAAAGTTATTAGAGTCATAAAAACTTTCTATATTTGATTTTATATGTACATTTCTATTACGAAGATTTTCTATTAGTTTATTACAATTTATTTTAGGTGAAAGTTTTAGGGTAGAGTAATATCCTGAGCTTGCTCCAATGAGCTTAATTAATTCCGAATCCCATTTCTTTGTAATTTTTCTTATTAATTTTAGTTTGTTATTAACTGTAGTTGATATGGCAAGTGTATGTTTATCATAAAGTGAACTTTTAATATAGCTTTCTAAGGTCGCTTGAGAAACAAGAGATGGCATATAGTATGAGTAATAGTATGAGTAGCCTATTCCTTCATTATAAGCATCAATTAATTCATCAGGAATAATTGCAACACCTATTCTTATATATGGAATACATTTTGTATAGCTTTTTAAATAAATGCAATTTTTAAAATTAGAGTAATAGTAAATTGGGGAATATCTTGAAAGATTACAGGAATCTGCAAAATAGTCATCTTCTACTATAAATACGTTATACTTATGTGCCAAATTAATTATAGCCTGTACTTGTTTATTACTATAGTGCGTTCCTAGAGGATTATGATTTCTAGGTGCTGTATAGAAAAATTTTATTTCATCATTCTTAAAAATTTGTTCAAGTTCATTTAAGTCAATTCCATTTTCATCTCTTTTTATAGTTTTTACCTTTTTGTTTTCAAACTTTAAATATCTAATAAAAAAAGAATAGGATGGTTCTTCGATAAGAATTGTATCATTACCATTTGGAAAAGGCATTTGAGAAAGTACGGTTAGAACTTGTAGTATTCCCTGGGCAAGATAGATATTCTTTGTATCACAGTAAACATGTTGCTTTGCAAGATGATCCGGAAGAATTTTACCTAAAGATGGAGAACCAGCAAGGCTAAGTTCTAATGAACTATTACTATACAATTCGATTGCAGTATTTAAACAATGCTTTATTTCTTGTATTGGAATTGAATTAATTGTTGGATTACCTGAAGAAAGATCATATATAGATGAGTTTTCATCACCTTCTCTTATCATACTATCAACAACATAAAATCCACTTTGAGGAAAGGAATAAACAAGATGTTCTTTACAAAGGGAATCATATGCTTTAATAATTGTTCCTTTACTACAATTATATTTTTTACAAAGGGAGTTAATTGAGGGAAGTTTTCCTCCACTAGGAACTTTATTTTCTATAATTAATTTTTTTATATCTTTAGCTATTTTTATATAAAGATTCATTGTCGACTCCAGAAAAAACTAAAAAAGTACTTAAAATCATTATATATAGAAAGTATGAAAATGTATACACTTCTCTGCAACTATACTAGTACAGTTGTGCTTTCATATCATTGAAAACCTTTTATTTATGTCTTATCATAACAAATATAAGATGGAAAAAAGGAGGAAAATATGGATAAGTTAAAAGTTGTTACAATAGGTGGGGGATCAAGTTATACTCCTGAATTAGTAGAAGGTTTTATAAAAAGATATAGTGAATTTCCTTTAACTGAACTTTGGTTAGTTGATATAGAAGAAGGAAAAGAAAAACTTGAAATAGTTAGTAATTTAGCAAGACGTATGGTAGCTAAGGCTGGATTACCAATAAAGATATATGACACTCTTGATAGAAGAGAAGCACTTAAGGATGCAGATTTTGTTACAACTCAATTAAGAGTAGGAACAATGAAAGCAAGAATAAAGGACGAAAGAATTCCTTTATCTCATGGAGTAATTGGACAAGAAACAAATGGTGCAGGTGGATTATTCAAAGCCTTAAGAACTATACCAGTAATTTTAGATATTATAAGGGATGTTGAAGAGCTTTGTCCAAATGCATGGATTATA
This sequence comes from Clostridium sp. 1001283B150210_160208_E6, assembly GCF_015669365.1. NCBI lineage: Bacteria > Bacillati > Bacillota > Clostridia > Eubacteriales > Clostridiaceae > Clostridium > Clostridium sp. 1001283B150210_160208_E6. The sequence continues at coordinate 2,298 of NZ_JADPAA010000017.1, forward strand.
AATTTTGCAAATCCAGCAGGAATAATTACAGAGGCGGTTTTAAACTATACAAGTTTTAATAGATTCTTAGGATTGTGTAATGTTCCTATAAATATGAAGTTTGGAGTTGCAGATTTGTTAAAAGTAGAAAGAGATAGGGTTGAGGTTGACTTTGCTGGCTTAAATCATATGGTTTACGGATTAAAGGCGAAGTTAGACGGAGTAGATGTTACTGAGGAAGTGGTTGAAAGATTAGCAGAGTCTTCAATGACAATGCAAAACATAAAAGACCTTCCATTTAATGCTGATTTTATACGAGCGTTAGGAATAATTCCGTGCCCATATCACAAGTACTACTATAAGACAAAGGATATGTTAGAAAGTGAGTTAGAAGAGTTTAAAGAAGGTAAGGTTAGAGGCCAAGTTGTAGAAGCATTAGAAGCTGACTTATTTGAATTATATAAAGATGAAACATTAGATGTAAAACCACCTCAATTAGAACAAAGAGGAGGAGCATATTACAGTGATGCAGCATGTAATTTAATTAGCTCAATATATAATGACAAGCATGACATTCAGGTTGTTAATACAAGAAATAATGGTACTATAAAGAATTTTAAAGATAATAATGCAATTGAAGTAAGTTGCGTAATAACTAAAAATGGTGCAAGGCCAATGTCAGTTGGATATTTACCAGAGGGGATAAGTGGACTAGTTTCACAAATTAAAGATTTTGAAGTATTAGCTGCTAGAGCAGCAGTTAATTCAAGCTACAGAGATGCATTAAAAGCTCTTTGTATAAATCCATTAATACCTTCAGATGATCTTGCAAAGGTAATTTTGGATGAAATGTTGGAAGCTCATAAGGAGCATTTAGGGGACTTTAAATAGTCATTAGACACAAATGTGTTTGATTAAATAAATAAGAAAGAGGGGATGGAAATGAACACTTTACTAAACAAATTTTCTAATTGGTTGGAAAAGGCAATTCTACCTGTTGCCGAAGTATTAGGTCGTCAAAGACATTTAGGGGCTTTAAGAGACGGTATTATTACTCTTATGCCAGTTACTATGGTAGGAGCTATTGTTGTATTATTAAAAGACGTTATTTTGACAGCGGATTCTTTAGCGGGAACAAAGCTAAATAGTATTACTTTTTATGCTGAAGTCATTCAACCAGTATTAGATAAGACTATACTTCCTGTTCTTAATCAAATGTGGTGGGGAACATTAGCACTAGGTATCATCTTTACTGTTTTTACCATTTCGTATAATTTGGCAGGGTTCTATAATGTGGATAAATTATCTGCAGGTGTAATAGCGACAGTATCTTATCTTATTTTAACACCACAAGCAGTTGAGGGAGCACCATGGGGGACACTTTCCTGGACATATTTTAACTCAGAAGCTATGTTTACTGGTATTATAGTTGCATTTTTATCTACAGAAATATTTAGATGGGTAGTACAAAAGGGATGGACTTTTAAGATGCCACCACAAGTTCCACCAGCAGTTTCTAAAGCGTTCTCAGCTATAATTCCAGCGGCAGTTGTATTTACTGTATTTGGTATAATAGCTGCAATATTCTTAGTTGGAGTAGGTACACCAGTTAAGGAGTTTATAAATCAAACTATACAAAGACCATTAACAAGCTTAGGACAATCTCCAGTTACAATAATTGTTTTAACATTAGTATCACAACTTTTATGGTTCTTTGGATTACATGGATCAAATATTGTAGGACCAGTATTGGATACATTATATAGCCCAGCGTTACAAGCTAACTCAGAAGCTATTTTAATTCATAATACAGAGCCAATTCATGCAATTACAAGAAATATAATAGACATATATGGAATGCATGGTGGATCAGGTTCAACTTTAGGATTAGTAATTGCTTTAATGATCTTTTCAAAGAGACAGGAGCATAAAGAATTAACTAAATTAGTTTTAGCACCATCAGTATTCCAAATTAACGAACCAGTTATTTATGGATTACCTATAGTGTTAGATCCAATTTTCTGTATACCATTCATATTAGTACCAACTATATCAGTATTTGTTGGTTGGTTCTTTACGGCCATAGTACCTATAGCAGGATATGTTTATATAGCGCAACCATGGGTTACACCTCCAGTTATTAGTGCATTTGTAGCCACAGGAGGAAGCATTGGAGCAACAGCAATAGCAGCATGTACATTTATATTTGCAATAATTGCTTATGCACCATTCGTAATGTTAGCTAATAAACAAAGAGTAGAAGAGCAATAAAAATTAAAACTACAGTCTATCTAGATTTTATAGGTAGACTGTAAATTGATTTATAAAAGGAGTAGAAATATGGGCAGATACCTAGGAATCGATGTTGGTGGAACAGAAATAAAGTATGGAATTTTTGATGAAAATGGTAATGAGTTCATAGAAGAAAGTGGTTCATTAAAAAGTGTTAGGGATGATCTAGATAAAATAATTGATATATTATCAAGAATAATAAAAAGTGCTAAAGAAATTGATGGGGTAGGTATTAGTATTCCAGGTGGAGTCGATAATGAAAATGGAGTTATTATTGAAGGGGGGGCAATACCTGTTTTAGCAGGAGTTGATCTTATTGGAATACTTAATGAAAAAACGGGATTTAATGTTGCGATTGAGAATGATGCCAATTGTGTTGTACTAGCGGAAAAGTGGATAGGTAACGGAAAGGATTGTTCAAGTTTTGTATGTATGACAATAGGGACTGGAATTGGTGGAGGAATGTTTATAAATAATAAAATCCATGTGGGAAAAAACTTTTTTGCAGGAGAATTTGGGTATATAATAATAGAGGAATTTGAAGATTATAATAATATACCTACATTAAGTTTTTCTTCTGCTACAGAACCTTTATTAAAGCAGGTAGCTTTAGCTAAGGAAATGAAATTTGAAGATATAAATGGTTTGAAAGTATTTGAAATGATAGAGAATGGGGATGAAGTTGTAATAGAGGCTTATAGAAAATGGCTAAGAAAACTTTGTATAGGAATAAATAATGTTGGATTTTCAATTGATCCAGAAAAATTCTTAATAGGTGGAGGCGTAAGCGGTGCTCCAAGACTTATACCAGATATTAAAGAAGAGTTAAGAAAAATTAATCCATATACAGAAAGTTGGAAGATAGAAACATGTAAGCACTTTAATTCATCAGGAAAAATAGGAGCTGTATATAATTATTTAGTTAGGAATGATTTAGTATGAGGTTAATAGTAAATGCTGATGATTTTGGTATATCAAAAGCGATTAATTTAGGGATAATTGAAGCATATAATGAGGGAATTGTAAAATCTACTACTTTAATGTGCAACATGGAAGCTGTAGATCATGCAATTAAATTAGCAAATGAAAATCCAGGGATAGGGGTTGGAATACACTTTGTTTTAACTGCTGGAAAACCTTTAGCTCAGGGAGTAGATTCATTAGTGGATGAAAAAGGGAACTTTCTAAAGAGTGAAGGAATTGAAGAAAAAGCAAAAAAAGATGATATAAGAAAAGAATTAGAGTGTCAGTTTAATAAATTTTTATCTTATGGAATAAAGCCAACACATATAGATACTCATCATCATGTTCATAGAATAGAGAAAGTTTTTGAAGTGGTTAAAGAAATTGCTATTAAAAATAATTTGCCAGTTAGATTAATGGGTGAAACTTATGATAGCATGTATGAAGGAATAAAATCCACAAGTAAGTTTAGTGAATCATTTTATGAAAAAGAAATGATTACTGAAGATAACTTAATTAGATTACTAGAAGAATATAAAGATTTTGAAACAGTTGAGCTTATGTCTCATCCAGGATATTTGGATCAAAATATATTAAATAGAACTTCATACTCAATAGAAAGAACTATTGAATTGGAGACATTAGTAAGTAGAAAAGTAAAAGAATATATTAAAGAAAACAATATAGAGCTAATAAGTTTTAGCCAATTATAGATAGGAGTATGCAAATACTCCTATCTTTTTAGTATTTCCTGGGAAATTATTACGAATAAGTTACAAAAAAATAAAAAAGTTAATGTAAAATGGTATGAATTAAAGTATAATTGAAGGTAATAAGGATTATTTTGTCAAGGAAGGCGTTTAAATATGGAAAAGAGAAGAGTTTTGAAGTTTGTTGCAGCAGCATCTGCTGTTACAGGTGGAGTTACTTTAACAGGAAATGTTGTAAGTGCATCACCGTTACCAAGTGATAACAATACTAATGGACAAGCTATTTTAAGTAATCAAAGAAGTAGAGAAAAAGGACAAGTAAATAGTGATGTTACTTTAAACTTAAGAGTTAGATCTGATGCAAATACATCATCATCTATTTTAGGTTACTTAAAGGCAGGAGATACTTTTGAGATAACAGGAGAAAAGGGAAATTGGTACAAGATTAACTTTAATGGAAAGAGTGGATATGTATCAAAGGATTACACTCATAAAGTATCTAATTCTAATAGTAGTACAGCCACATCTAAGGGAAAGGCAGTAAATTTAGGAAATTCTACTTTAAGAATAAGACAATCAGCAAGTACATCTTCTGCTATTTTAGGAAGTCTTAGAGAGGGAGAAACATTTGATATAATAGCTAAAAGTGGACAATGGTACAATATTAAAACAGCAGGAATAGTTGGATTTATCCATGGAGATTATGTACAAGTTATAGAAAATAATACACCAACTACGCCAACAAATCCGTCACCTGGAGTAACAGTTACAAAAGGACAAGTTTATGGAGTAGAAGGAAGTAACTTAAGAGTTAGAACAGCACCAAGCTTAAGTGCATCTACTTTTGGATATCTTCTAAATGGAGAAGAGGTTGAAATAACTGGAGAGAGTGGAAATTGGTATGCTATTAAGTATAAAGGTGAAACCGGTTATTGCTCTAAGGATTATGTAAAGAAAATTGGTAATAGCACATCAGATAATAATTCAAATTCAAATGGTTCTACTAGCACAACACCAAGTACACCAAACACACCAACTACTTTTAAAGGTGAAGTAATAAATGCAGATGCTGGGTTAAGAGTAAGAGCAGGAGCATCAACTAGTTCATCAATACTAGGACATATTTATACTGGTTATAAAGTAGATGTTATAGGTGAAAGCGGAAGTTGGTATAAAATAAATTATAATGGTAAAGAAGCTTATGTAAGTAAGGATTACATAAAGAAGGTTACAGATAATAATTCAAATGATAATAGCAACAATAACAACAGTGGTTCCCAAGTTACATCTAAAAAGGGAGAAGTAATAAATGCAAGTGCTGGATTAAGAGTAAGGTCAGAAGCAAATACTAATTCTTCAATACTTGGATACCTTTATACAGGAGACAAAGTAGATATAACAGGTGAAAGTGGAAACTGGTATAAGATAAATTACAATGGAAAGACAGCTTACGTAAGTAAGGAATATGTTAAAGAAGTTAGCGAAGGAAATTCTAATTCAGGTGAAAGCGATTCACCAGTAATCGAAAATAAAAGAGGTAAAGTGTATAATACTGGAGGGTCAGGCTTAACTGTAAGAACTGAAGCTACTTCAAGTTCTTTAGCATTAGGATATCTACTTGAAGGTCAAGTTGTTGAGATAACTGGAACATCAGGAGAGTGGTATAAAATTATCTTTAATGGTAAGCCAGGATATGTGAGCTCAAAATATATAAAGATAATTGAAGATTTAACTGATGATGAAAGTACTTCAATTTATGAAAAAGCTTTTGCAGCTATGAAGGCTCAACTAGGTAGTCCATATGTATGGGGAGGATCAGGAGAGTATTTAACAACATCGTCATTAAACTCTTTAAAAGCGAAATTCCCTAATGAAACTGCTAAAGGGTGGTATGTAAGAGCTGAAAGATATGTAGATAAGGGTTATAGAGCATTTGATTGTTCAGGTCTTATGCAATGGGGATTTAGACAAGCTGGTGTTGTAATAGGAAGAACTACCTGGGCTCAAATAGGTGAAGGAAGAGAAGTATCTTTAAGTGACATAAAGCCAGGAGATTTACTTTTCTATTCAAGCTTAGATCACGTTGGTATGTATATAGGGGATGGTAAGTGGATAGAATCTCCAAATACAAATGCCGATGTAAGAATAGTTGATGTACCATGGAGTAGAGTAACAAGAGCAAGAAGAATAATTGAATAATGAACTTTCATTAGATAGTTTTATAATAAGTAAGAGGAATCGTTTTGAGATTTCTCTTTCTTTTTTATAAGCTATTAAAAAGTGAATTTTGGTAAATATATAAATAAAGAAGTTGAGAATTTAGTTTGTACTATATAATCTAATTGAGTGTATGAAATAGTATAAATATATAAGGAGTGATTTCAATGAATAAATTAGAAGATTTTATAAATAAGTTAAGTGGTACATTTAATAATGATAGCCACATAAATAAAGAGTAAGTGATTGGAGAAGTTAAACATCCAAAGGCAAAGCATATAAATGGTGTTTGTAATAATAAGATAGAGAATTTACCAAATGATTTTAATGGGTACTTTGTTATTGAAGAAAGTTATTATGAGCAAGGAAAGTTTAAAAATATTTTACTACATCTATGATATATAAAGAAAAGGATGGAGCGTATGAAGGAATAAGTGTTAGTAATTTCACACCAGAAACTGAGTTTACTTTAAAAGAAAAAGTAGAAGATGATAAAATGTATGTTAGTGAAGTATTTAGAAAGAATGGTAAAATAACTTTTGGATTTGAGGATCCTATAATATATGAAAAAGTAAAATGAAAAAGTTTTGCAAGAATATCTTGATGATAAAAATAAATAAGAATGAGCCTAGATTAAATAATGATTAGGGTTCATTCTTATTTATTTGAAAAGCCATATATAATTAAGATGTATATATAAATAGTTTTCTTATAATAATCATATTATTAAATAATTATAATTATTATATATTAAAGCAATAAAAAAGGATGGTATGATGGAAGATAAGAAAAAGAGTTTTTTGAACTATTTTAATGAAGATTCACCTAATTTCATAGTTGAGTATAGAGGAAATTTTAAGGAAGAAATAGATAGAATTAATTATGGATGTGGTGATGAAATTACAAAAAATATAGGGGTAGTATCTACTGCCTATGAAAACATAGAACGGTTAAAAAAGGATGTACCATCAATTATTTTTATAGAAATAAGAGCCCCATATGTACTACAAGAGATGGCTCCTAATGATATAGAAGGAGTTGTTGAAATTAAGAGGAATCCTTATTTGGGATTAAGGGGTAGTGGAGTTTTAATAGGTATAGTTGATACTGGAATAGATTATTTAAATAATGAATTTATTAGGGAAGATGGAAGCACAAGAGTATTGAGTATATGGGATCAGAGTATTCAGGAAGAAAAAAGTGAAGAAGTTTTTATAGGAAGAACATTTTCTAATAAAGATATAAATAGTGCACTTACCCTTTTTCGAAGCGGGGGAGATCCGTATAGTATAGTTCCAAGTAGGGATAATATTGGTCATGGAACTAAGGTTGCTAGCATAATAGGTGCTAGAGGATATGACGAAGAAGTAGAAGGAATAGCACCTGATTGTGATTATGTTGTAGTAAAGCTTTTTGAATCTTTAAATTATAGAAAAATGTTACTAGAAAATGGAGTTGAATATAAGCCAATATACAATGAATCTGAAATATTAGCAGGAATAGAATATCTAAAGAATTATTCAGTTAACTCAAAAAGACCTATGGTAATTTGTATACCATTAGGAACTACAGAAGGTTCACATGATGGGAATAACTTGTTATCTAGATATATAACTTCTGTTGGAAATATAAGAGGAATCGTAATTGTAGCTGGAGTTGGAAATGAAGGGGCATCAAGCTCGCACGTATCTGCCAATTTAATTAACGTAGGTGATATTAAGGAATTTGAACTAAAGATTCCTAAAGAGATTAAAACTTTATCTATTAGCGCGTGGATTAGAAAACCCAATAAAGCATCAATAAATATTATTTCGCCAACAGGAGAAACCTCAAGATTTATAGATCCTAAGATTGGTAAAAAGGAGAAGGTAAAATTCATTTTTACTAATACAACGTTAGAAGTATATCATTTTGTTCCAGAACGTTTCACAGGACATCAATTAGTTATAATATATTTTAATAGTGTAAAAGCAGGATTATGGAAGTTACAATTTAAAGGTGAATATGTTATTGATGGAAGAATAGATATTTGGTTACCACCTAAAGATATATTACCTCAAGGAACTGAATTCTTAACACCAGACCCATATATAACATTAACTATTCCATCTACAGCAAGAAAGGTTGTTACACCAAGTTTTTATAATAGTATAGATGATACTATTATATCTGAATCAGGAAGAGGTTTTAATAGTAATAATTTATTGAACCCTGATATTGCTGCACCAGGTATAAATATTAGAGCAATATCAGTTGGAGGTAAAAAGACAACATTGTCTGGAAGTTCGGCAGCAACTGCTTTAACTAGTGGAGTTTGTGCATTATTACTTCAATGGGGAATTATAGAGGAAAATGATAAGACAATGTATTCAACAAAGGTAAGGACATACTTGATGTACGGCGCGGATAGAAGTTTAAATATTGAGTATCCAAGCAGGGAAATTGGATTTGGAAAGTTGAATTTGTTAGGAACATTTAATTTTATTAGTGGAGCTTATACAAGTAATAGCAATAGAAGTAGTAATGGAGAAAAAGAATTTTATATAGGAAATCTATTTATAAGGCTACCATGAGTTAAGAGGTGATTAAGATAGGAAATATATATAGTACGCCTAAAAATGTTTTCAATAATGATAGTTATTTAAATATTGTGGTTCAGTATCAGGGTGATATAGTTGAAGAGATTTCAAAAAATCCAGATTATTACGTAACTATTATAAACGATAAATACGCAATATTATCTTTCAAATCAGATGGAAATAACAATATAGAAAAAATAAAATTTGATTCAATTGTTTATATGAAAGAGCCTGAATTTTATACATTACAAAGTATATCCCCTATTGATGCAGCTCAAATACGTTCATTTCAGATTTCTCAACCATTGAATTTAACTGGCAAGGGGATATTAGTGGGAATTGTAGATACGGGCATAGATTATCTATCTGAAGAGTTTATGGATGAGTATGGTAGAACGAGATTGCATTGTATTTGGGACCAAACTATCAAGTCAGAGAAAGAAGATACTAGAATCCCCAGTGGAACTGTTTACTTTTCTGATAAAATTAATGAAGCAATTAATCTTTGGAGGAATGGAGGAGACCCTTATGAAATAGTACCAAGTAAAGATGAAGTTGGACATGGTACTTCTATGAGTAGTATTATTGCTGCAAGAGGTAGTAAACATAGGCTAAAAGGAGTGGTTCCTGAGTGTAATTTAGCAGTTGTAAAGCTTGCAGAAGATAAAATAGCTGAAAAGAAATTTAAAACTGATGTACCTGTATATAATATAACTTCATTATTTACTGCCATACAGTATTTATACGATCATGCTCAAAATGAAAAAATGCCATTAGTACTATATTTGCCATTAGGGACTAATTCGGGAAATCATAAGGGAAATGGGGTTCTAGAAGAATTTATTGAAGATATGTCAATGAATAGAGGAGTTGTATTTGTAACTGGTGTTGGAAATGAAGGCTCAGAAAGAGGACATGTGTCTGGAAAATTATCATATTCGGGAGAAAAAACTTCTATTCAATTAGAGGTAACTGAAGATATGGATTTTTTATCAGTAGAGTTTTGGATAGATTCACCTAATATAATGACAATTGAAGTTATTTCGCCATCAGGAGAAAATACTGGTATAACACCGTCAATTATAAATTCTAAAGATTATTATACATTTATTTTTGAAAATACATCTATAGCAGTTAAATATTATATCCCAGAAGAGTTATCAGGAGATGAATTAATAAGTGTCAAGTTTAAAAATATAAAAAAGGGTATATGGTTATTTAGGTTAACTGGTCAATTTATAACCGATGGAATATACAATGGATGGCTTTTACAAAGTGGAATTATTAATTCCAAAGCTTTTTTTAATCCTTCTGACCCATATGGAACAATTATGAATCCTGCAGCATCAAAGTATATTGTAACAGCAGCAGTTTATAATCAAAATAATAATAATTTAGTAAGTTTTTCAGGAGTCGCTAATAAGTATGATTATATTGACAGAATAGATTTAGCAGCAGGCGGTATTAGTACTTTAGCTTTATATCCTGGTGGAAAAGAGATATATGTAAGTGGTAGCAGTGTTGCTGCAGCAGTGTTAGCTGGAGCATGTGCATTGTTGTTAGAATGGGGAATAATAGAGGGAAATGATCCATATATATATTCTCAGACTATAAAAACTTATATAATTAGAGGAGCATCAAAGAGACCAGGTGATATTTATCCTAACCCACAATTAGGATATGGATTATTAAATCTTATAGGTATATTTCAGAATATGACTTAAGTTTTAGTAATATATTATTTAAATCAAAAGGAAGTTGTATTATTTACAACTTCCTTTTTAAATCTAAATTGTTTGTATTAAACAGCGAATATTCCGAAGAATCCTCCAACGATACCAATTAAAAGTAGAAGACCTATACAAGCAACAGGGCTCCATTTTCTCTTTTTAACTAAATAGTATAACATTAATGTTAATGCTAATGGAATTATTTTTGGTAATACACCATCTAATATATTTTGAATATTGATTGGAGAATCACCATTTGCTATTTCTATTGCTAATGATGTAGCACCATAGTTAGAAGTTAAAGCACCAACTATGAATACACCTAACATAGAAGCAGAACGAGTAAATTCTTTAGCGTTCTTAGTTAATATATCAATTGCCTTAGAACCTAAGTTGTAAGACCAATGCATTAACCAATACCTGGCTATAAATTGAACTACGTTAAATATTAATAAGAATAGTATTGGACCAGCTAAAGATCCACCTATTGCCATATTAGCAGTAATACCAGCTGTAATTGGAACTAGTGTATACCAGAAGATAGCATCTCCTATACCACCTAAAGGCCCCATTGCAGCAACACGGACAGCACGAATAGTAGCTGTATCAGCCTTTTGTTGCTCTAATGATAATATAATACCCATAACGAAAGTAACTAAGAATGGGTGAGTATTAAAGAATTCTAAGTTATGTGTCATTGACTTAGAAAGGTCATCCTTGTTAGTATGGATTTTCTCTAATCCAGGTAATATACCATATAACCATCCACCAGCTTGCATTCTTTCGTAGTTGAATGAAGCTTGCAAGAATAATGAACGCCAAACCATCTTATTAAGCGTTTTCTTATCAAGCTTTGGAGCAGGAGTCAAATCTTTATATAATGTGTTATTAGATTCCATCTTCGTCATCGCCTCCTCTTACAGATATTTCACCAGCAGTAGTTTTGATTTTTACATTAGTTTGGAAGTCATAAACAGCTACAGCTATACCGATAAATGCTACTAGTAATAATGCTGAACCAGCTAATGATTCTATGCTACCTATGATAGTTGCAAGTGCAAATCCACCAAAGTAAATTCCCCATAGGTCTTTAGATAACATGATACGTAAAAGAATTGCAAATCCAACGTAACGCATCATTCCACCAGCAGCACTAAGTCCATCCATGAACCAAGAGTATTTATCTGATAAGTTTGATAATGTATTACCTAATGCACTACCGCCTAATAAACCAGCTACAACAACAACAGCAAAGAATAATCCTAATGCAGCCATTGCACCGTAGTTTAATTTTTCAATACCCTTTGTATCAGCGTTTTCAGCATATTTATCTGCTTTTGACATTAATGGTGACATTAATGTGAATACGAAAGTAACACAATATTGTCCTATTAAAGAGAATGGAACAGCTAGTCCAACAGCGGCAGCTGGTTCTAACTTAGATGAAATGGCAAATATAACAGCCATTATTCCTCCGATAACTGCATTTGGTGGTTGAGCACCTCCAACTGGCATGTTACCGATTGTCATTAATTGATAAGTACCACCTACAATAAGTCCTGTTTGTAAATCTCCAAGTATTGCACCGATAACAGCACCAGATACAATTGGTTGATATAATGATTCCAAGAAGTTGAATTGGTCAATACCTGCTATAAAAGCAAATAATGCAACCAGAAGAATTTGTACAACATTAAAATCCATATGACATTCTCCTTTCTAAATTTATTTAAATATCTTTTCGATATTTTCAGAGCTTTCAGTAGGAACTCTTCTAATTTCAAGTTCTACTCCTAATTCTTTTAATTTTCTAAATGCTTCTACATCTTTGTCATCTACAGCAACAGATCCAGCAACTTGTCTCTTTCCTTGAGCCATATGCATATTGCCAATGTTAACTTTTTTTATTGGAACTCCGCCTTCAACTAAAGTTAGAACATCAGAAGGAGTTTCACATACAATAAAAATAAGTTGTTTAGCACTAGCTTTATGGATTGTGCTTATTGTTTTTTCTAGTGTCCAGTAACGAGTTGCAGCATAGGCTGGAGCAGCCATATCCATTAACCCTTGTCTAAGCTTGTCCCCAGCTACAACATCATTGGCTACTAAAATTAAGTTCGCTCCAATAGAACCACACCATTGTGTTGCAACTTGTCCGTGAATTAATCTGTTATCGATTCTTGTTAAAATAATATTTGGCATCCTTTCACCTCCCTTGAGTAGTTTGTAAAAAGTTATCTACTCTTTGATAATAATTATAGGAGAAAAATTAAAAGGAATCTTTACACTTTTTGGTATATATTTTACTTTTTTTAGTAACGTTTACAAATTTGATGTTTGGAAGTGTAATAGTATAAAAGTGTATGAAAAGTTGAGAAAATTATATTTTGTAATAAAATATAATGTGTTAACATAAGAATGAATAGTTAAAAAATATAAAGTTTGTAGTTTTTAGGAATATGCTAGTAAGAGAAATTTAAAACTTATGTTGGGGAAGTATGGGAATTTATTAAAGAATATTTTAGATATATTTAATAGAGAGGTGATTTATTATGTATAATAAAACATCAAGTCCTCAATTTAGAAAGTATGGTTCTATTTATGATGAGACTAAAAATGTACAAAGTGATGACTTAATACGGAAAAAGATTGTGACAAGTGATAGGGTAATTTCTAGCTTATATAATTTTTCTGAACCAGTATATATTGAAGTGATAGAGGGAATAGCATCAATATTAATAAGTGATTCAAGTAATGGGGAATTTAAGCTTTTTGCAATTCATAGAAATTTAGAGATAAAAGCAAATATGTTTTTTAACATAATTCCTTTAACAGAACAAACTACATTTAACTTGGGGATACATTCCAACTATAATCTTAATATTGAGTTTTTAAATCCACCATATGTTTATAATAGGATTTTATCAACAATAAATATTCCTGAAATTATAGCTTACTATTATACTATTAAGAGCCCAAATTATAAGTTTAAGGGGGAGAGTCATAATGTATATGAGCTTACTTTTGTTGATAATGGTACATTAGATACATCAATTGATAATGTGGATTATACTTTGAATCCCTATGATTTAATAATTTATGGTAAGAACCAATTTCATACACAAACAGTAAATAGTGATTCATCATGTTCTTATTTAACTGTTATGTTTAATATGGAATGCGAAGATGATAGCCTAATTTGTAATAAAGTGTTTCATTGTAGAAAGGAGCTTTATAAAGCTATAAGAGTTTTTTCAAAAAATATATCATCCACCATACCATATTCAGAGAATTTAATTTTAAGTAATTTTCATGAGATAATTATTAGGTTATTCCAATACGATTATTTAGGAGAGGAACAGTCCAAGCTACCTACTGAAGTGCAGCAGCATTTTCAGGATGAGTTATTAGAAGGAATAGTAGATTATATTAACAAGATGGTTTGTGAGCCAATCACAGTAGAGGAACTTTGTAGCAAGTTTTCAGTATCAAGATCTTCCTTGCAAACATTGTTTAAAAATAATTTAGATACATCTCCTAAAAAATATATTAATGATTTAAAATTATCAAAGAGTAAACAATTAATAAAAGAAAATAAATATACTATTAGTGAAATAGCATTTATGCTAGGTTTTAATTCAATACACTATTTTTCTAGAGCTTTTACACAGCATTATGAAATGAGTCCTAGTGAATATGCACAAACAGTGTTTAAATAGTATATAAAGTTATTTATACCTAAAGAATGAAAAATAAAATTACATGAACTTGTTTTTTGGCTTATATGCATTTGCAAAAGCTAGAAGACGCTGAAAAAAATCGACGGCTTTACAGTCGTCGATTTTTTATACAGTACCTTGAATTGCATACCTAGATACTGTTATTATTACATTTTTAGCAACTTCAACTTCAACAGTTTCTTTTCCTACCCTAACTAATTTTCCATAAACCCCACCACAGAACATTACCTTCATTCCAGGTTTTAAATCTACATGAAGATCGTTAAGTTCTGAACGTCTTTTCTTTACATTTTTTGCTGATATAAAGAATAGTATTAGAGCAGCAATACCAGCTAATACAGCAATAGTTATACAAGTCCAAGCAACAACTTCCCAGTTTATCATTACTAAATCCCACCTTCACAATCAATATCTTCATGAACTATAAACTCAAATTTTACAACCCCAGATTTACCAACTTCTAGAGCTGTTTCGGATAAAGAAGATAAGTCATCTATAATATCTTTTGTCATAGAAATTTCAAGAGCCATAGGTAGGTTTGTCCCACCTACTACTTCCATTGGCTTTTCTATTTTTGTTTTTAGTTCAACTAAAGTTTTAAATGGTGAACCTCCAGCTAAATCACTAAGAGCTAGAATGCTATCACAGTTATCTAAGTTTTTTAAAGCATTACAGTACTTTTCCATTAAACTTTCAGTTGAATCTGTTTCTATAAAATCAACATATTCGATGTTGGAAGCCTCTCCAGCTATTAATTTTAATGATGTACGAAGACCAGATGCAAAATTCCCATGACCGCTAATTATTAATCCTACCATAAAATCCTCTCCTATACTAAATTATACTTTAGTTTATATCCATATACTAAATGCAAGTATATGGATATAAAGTAACACCTTTAACTACACGATTTACTTCTCCTGATGGACAAGGGTTGTCTGGAGTCAATCCAATAGATAAAGATTTTAATACTGATAATGTTTGAGCAAATGTAATATAAGCTAATCCTAGTTCAGCATTATTTACATGAGATTTAATATTGTAAGGAATTATGTAATCAGCTAAGAAAGCTAATTCATCAGAAGGATTGTTAGATACTATAACTAACTCATTGTTCTTTCTTTGATTACTTATTTCTTTTATTAAATCTAATTCATATTTATAAGTATGTTTATCATCACTTACATATACAACTGTTAATGTCGAATCATTGATTATAGATTTTGGTCCGTGTCTAAAGCCCAACGGAGTATCGAATACTGCAACTGTTTTTCCAGCAGTTAATTCAAGCATCTTTAATGATGATTCTTGAGATATTCCCTTTAAGGTATTGCTTCCTAAGTAAACTATTCTTTCAAAATTATATTCATCTACTATTCTTTTAGCTACTTCATATCCGCTATTTAAGAACTTTTCAACAGATGAACAGATATCATTTATTACTGTTGTTTTTTCGTTTAATTTATCAAGATTAAAACAAAGATATGCAGCTAAGTACATATTAGAAAAACTTGATGTCATAGCAAAAGATTGATCATGTGTTTCATCAGTAAGATTTATTGCATAGCAATTATCTAGTTCTTCTGCCATTTTTGATAGGGCACCATTTTTATTACAAGTAATAAATAAGTTATAAAGGTTTTTACAAACAGCACCAGCAGCTTGTACTGCACCTATGGATTCTGGTGAATTACCTGAACGACCAAAGCTTATTAATAAAGTTGGCTTATTTTTTGATAAATAATTTTCTGGTGATGCAACTATGTCAGTTGTTCCATAAGATTTTACTTTATAATTTAGTTCCTTATTTAAATAAGGATACAATGAATTCCCAATAAATTCGCTGGTACCTGCACCAGTTAATATAATATCGAAGTCATCACATTTAATAACTTGATCTATAAAAGCTTTTATTGAGTCTTTACTTTCTGTAATTTGAGATAATGTTTTTTTCCATGTCTTAGGTTGTTGATAAATTTCATTTAATGTACTAGTTGAAGAAGTTTGATTCATTTCTTCCTCAGTGATATTGAAAATGTTCATATACATCCCCCTTTTTATTTTGAATATAGATTTGTTAATTTTAATTATAGTTGAGAGTTTTTTTTATACAATGCAAGTACTGAAAGATATAATATGTATGCTAAAAAGTGCAAATATTCAAGGAATAAACCTAGGTATAATAAAGGTAAAGTGGGATAAGGAGGGAATAGTATGTTAATACAAAGTAAAAGGGTTTGGATAGCAGATCAATTTATTCCAGCTCAAATTGAAATTGATGATAATAAAATAACGGATATTTATAACTACAATGAAAAAGCTGGGGCTTTTGATTATGGAGATAAAAGAATTCTGCCAGGTTTTATAGATATCCATTGTCATGGAGCATATGGATTTGATACTAATGATGCTAATGCTCAAGGGCTTAGAAAGTGGACAAAAGGGATAGTAAGTGAAGGGGTAACTTCCATACTACCTACAACAATAACCCAAAGTAAAGAAGTTCTTACTAATGCTTTAGCTAATGTGGCAAAAGTTGTAGAAGAGGGGTATGAAGGGGCAGAAATATTAGGAATACATTTTGAGGGACCATACCTTGATATGGAATATAAGGGAGCTCAACCAAAGGAGTATATTGCCAAGCCTACAATTAAGGAATTTCAATATTATCAAAAGGTGGCAAAAGGATTAATAAAATATGTAACTTTAGCTCCAGAAATAGATGATGAACATGAATTAACAGAGTACTTATTTAAAAATGGAGTAGTAGTTAGTATGGGGCATTCAGCAGCTACATATGAAGAGGCAATAATGGGATTTGCACATGGTGCAAGATCTCAAACACATGTATATAACGGCATGACTCCATTTAATCACAGAAAGAATGGATTGGTTGGAGCAGCCTATAGAGTTAAGGGAATGTATGGAGAAGTAATTTGTGATGGAAATCACTCAACTGTAGCAGCATTATATAATTTCTTTAATGCTAAGGGGCCAGATTACGGAATTATGATTACTGATGCTTTAATGGCAAAAGGATTTGAGCCAGGTACTAAGTTTATATTTGGTGGAAATGAAATTGAAATATACGAGGATGGTAGTGCTCATTTAGTTGAGACAAAGGGGTTAGCTGGTTCAACATTAAGAATGAATGAAGGTCTTAGAATATTAGTTGAAGAGGCTATGGTTCCTTTTAATTATGCTATTAATGCATGCACAATTAATCCTGCAAAATGTTTAGGTATAGATATGCATAAGGGAAGAATTGGTGTTGGGTATGATAGTGATCTAGTGGTGCTTAATGATGATTACTCAGTACATCAAACATATTGTCTTGGAAAGGTGATGTTGTAATGAGAAAGAACACATCTAGTTTAGCTGGTCCTAATATTTATTTAGATAGATATGGAAATGCTGTTTATTACAACATTTTTAATAAGAGAGCCTATCTTATAGATAAGGATAGTGAACAAAAATTTAGGCTGATTTATTATAGATATTCCCTAATTGTTATTATTCTTGTTTTATTAGGAGATTATTTTAAGTCATTAGAAAACACTCTTTTAGTAGGTATTGGAGCAGTAGTATTAAGCGAGATATATTTCAGAGCCTATTTCCTTAATAAATTAAAGGTAGTAAAAAACTTTAATAAAGAAAATAAGACTTCTAAGTTATATCAAATAATAAACAGCAAAGAAAAAGATAAGGCTGTTATGAAGGCATGTGCATATGTGCTTTTTGGAATTCTTATTGTTATAAATGCAATACAACAAAATTTCAATTTTATATTTATAGCTTTAAGCGCATTAGTTGCAATATATAGTGTGTATTCAGCAGTAATTAATATGATTGCTTTTTCAAAGATGAAAAAGTTATAGGTTTGGAAGGAGATTTATTATGGAATTAACTACAACAAAAAAGATTTTAAAAGAAGCTCAAGATGGGCATTATGCAATAGGAGCATTTAATGTTGAAAATATGGAAATGGTAATGGCAGTTATTAGTGCAGCTGAGGAAATGAACGCTCCAGTTATTATGCAAACTACTCCATCTACAGTAAAGTATGCAGGACTTGATTATTTCTTAGCAAATGTTAAGGTGGCAGCTAGCAAAGCAAAGGTGCCAGTAGTTATGCACCTGGATCATGGATCAAGCTTTGAACTAGCATCACAAGCTTATAGAGCAGGATATACTTCAATTATGATAGATGGGTCACATAGTGACTTTGAAAGTAATATAGAGGTTTCGAAGGCTGTTGTTGATATGTGCAAACCTTCAGGTATAGCAGTAGAAGCTGAGCTTGGTAAAGTAGGAGGAAAAGAAGATGACTTAGATGGTGGTGATGGTGATGCATATACAGACCCACTTCAAGCTAAGGAATTTGTTGAAAGAACAGGAGTTGATTCACTAGCAGTTGCAATAGGTACTGCTCATGGAATGTATAAGGGTGAACCTCACCTAGATTTAGATCGATTATCGGAAATAAGAAAAGTTGTATCAGTTCCACTTGTATTACATGGTGGATCAGGAATTCCAGATGAAAAGGTACAAGAATCTATTAGAAGAGGAATTTGTAAGGTTAATTATGCAACAGAACTTAGAATAGCTTTTACAAATGGAGTTAATAAATATCTTGCAGAAAAACCTGATACAATAGACCCTAAAAAATATAATAAGGCTGGAATGGAAGAAGTCAAAGCTTTTGTAAAAGAAAAAATAAGAGTATGTGGCTGTGAGAATAAAGCATAGACAGATATTAATTAAGCCTCTAATAATAATTTATATATATTTTTTTAGTAGGTTATTAGGCCGAACTTATTAGAAAGAATTAAGGAAAGAAATTCATTTGTAGTTTCTTTCCTTTTATTTTGCTTATTTACGGTTTTATCTATAGTAATTATGAGTTAGATTTTACATTTTCATTAATAAGTTTCATAAAATTATTTGGAGTTACAATTCTAACCCTGGGATTTTGGCTTAATTTATTAATCACATCATTAACGTTATCCATAGTATTACTCCATACATGAACGTAAACAAAGGAGTAGGAGTTAGGGTTTTTTATGTCTGTGTATCCTAAGTTAATTCTTTTATTTATATTATCAATAAGGTTGTTTTCACTTTCTAACCCCCACCAAAGCAAATCACGGCAAGATACTATGGGCTTATTATTAGACCATACTATCTTACCTTCATAGCTATTATTTTTATAGTAGTTGAGATATAAAAGTCCATGGATATTATCATGGGAGGTGTATTTATCCCATACATTTGTTTTATATAAAGCTTCATCATCTAGTATAAGAACATAATTTTGATCCACATTTTTCATATATTCACTTAGTATATTGGTATAGCTATCCAATTTATTTATAGGAAATTTACTAGGATACATATATCCGTTACCAGATGGTGAGGTTACAAAGTTATCAAAATATTTAGAGGAATTTGCACTATCATAATACTTATGGAAAACTGTGGGTGCTAAGTAATAAAGTGATTTGTTTATAGACCAACCTAAATTAAAATCTCCTCTATAATTAGAACCAAACCAATTTTTTGCACTATAATTACTTCCCAGCATCCATTGCTGATTATCACCATCAGACATAATAAATGTAACATAATGAACTCCATCTTCCCCTTTAAAGTTAGCGTCTTGCCTTTGCTTTTGTGGGGTAGAAGGATAAGAGCTTAGCACAGAAAGATTATAAGACCAATCAGCAGCAGTTACATCTATCCCATACTTAGAAGCTATGGTTACATTGGTATGTTCATCAGGTCCCCAACCTAAGCAGTGACTATTATCATCCATAGATTTAAAAATTGATTCTCTAAATGATGAGTCATTTATATTATCCTCATAAAAAACTAGTGATTTTGATGTTATAGCATAATCCCTTAGGGCCATAGGTTTATCAGGGGATATTTCTATAACTGTAGAATGATTTAATCCTGAATCCCAAAGGGTATTGAATGCCCAATATTTATCTGTATTCCTGCAGTCTTTAACTAATTTTGTTAAGCCTTGTTCCTTTACCATCTCTTCTATAGCTTCATCAATAGCAAGGGAGTTTTTTAATGAAGCAAGGGAGCAGGCGTTATTTATAGACGGAGGATTGAAGGTTGTGTATAAAATATACCCATCTACATATGATTTAAAAGTTTTTAATAACTTCCAAGGATTTTTTATTACTTTGTATTTAACATTGTAGTTTTTCTTTAAATCCTCAAGCCATAATTTGTAATCAGGTTCAGAATCACTAAGTATATAAATTTGTTCGTTGGATTTAGAAGAAACTATTCCTTGAAGAGTAGTAATCATTGTTTGTTCTGCCTTAGTCATATCATTTTCAGAAATGACATAAAGTTTTTTTGGTATAACTGAATTTTTAATATAAGAACCAGAGTTATCTATAATAGAGTGGTTAAAGGTTTGTATATAGGGATTAAATTTATAGTGAATAGGTCCAATAAAGTAGATTAGTGCTAAAAGAATAGCAGAAAATATTTTTAGATATTTTTTCATATGTAAACACATCCTATGATAAAGATTTATATTTATTAGGATTAGTTACTTAGAGATAAGATATTCATCGGTAAAAAAATTGTTAAAATTTATTGAGTTTTTTCTAGAATAATGATAATATTCATTTGTAATTAAAATTTAATAGGCAAATTTAGGGAAACCTAAAGACGCAAAGCTATAGGGACTAAGGTTAATAACTATGTCAGCCAGTTGCCAAAGAGTACATTATACTTTTTGTTTCTAAGATTAATTAGTATCAATGCTTTTATTTGTTATGCAAGAATACTTATTTATGAGGATAATATAGAGCTACTCTTTTAGAGTAGCTTTTTTTAATGTACTTCTGAGGGGGATAATAATCAGGAGGGGAACAAATGAATAAAAGAAAAATTGCAGCCATAATGGCCGCGGCAGTAATCCTTAATTTCTCAGCACCGTCAATACAGGTTTTAGCTGATGAAATATCAAGTAATTTAACTTTAACTGAAGGGGTTCAATCTACGAAAGCAAACGTAAGTAAATTTGAATTACTAAATAGTAGTAATATAACTGCTTATGATGAAGCGTTCAAAATGGATAACTCAAATATTGAGTCTATAACTCCTAATGGAGGTAACTATAATAGTGCTTCTGCTGCTAATAATGCTATAGATGGAGATTTTAACACTCATTGGGAAACAGGAAAACAAAATACTTCTGAATTTACAAATGAAGTAGTATTTAAGTTTAAAGAATTAACAGATTTAAACAGAATAGTGTATGCAGCAAGACAATCTTCAGCTAAAGGTAAGGGGTTTGCTAAAGAGATTGAAATCTATGGATCAATTACGGATGAAGAGGATGATTTCAGATTAATAAGTAGCGGTGAATACACAGGTTCTACTGGAGATGTAGTAGAAATTAGATTTAATAAAACAACATTTAAAAGAATAAAATTTATATTTAAAGAAGCGGACCAAAACTGGGCTTCAGCATCAGAATTTATGTTCTATAAAGAAGATAAATTAAGGGATAAAATGAAGACTTTATTTACTGATGATACAATGAGTAAAGTTAATGAAGAGTTTAATACTATAGAAAAGATAAGTGCTTTAGAAGAAGAGGCAAAAAAACATCCTCTTTATAGTATTTTTAAAGAAGATATAGAAAATGCAAAAATACTTTTAGAGCAAAATAAAATTGAACCTTCAACTGTAAAGGTTTCAAGGTTAGAAGCCTATCATAATGGAAAAGATGCTGAGTATAGTGAAGTTTATAGAATGCCTAATTCTAATATAGTTAATGTAAGTGCAAATGGAGGAGTTTATCCAACTACTAAGCTAGAATATATGTTAGATGATAATCCAGATACACATTGGGAAACAAGAACTAATAATACTGAAGATTTTACAAATGAAGTAATATTCACATTGGACAAACCAGAAGTTTTAAATAGAATTGCATTTTTAGCAAGAGATAATAGAAAGGGATTCCCAGAAAAGTTTGAAATATACGCTTCAGAAACAACAAAGGGTGATACTTTCCAATTGGTAGCAACAGGAAGTGCGCAAAGTACAAATGATTTCTTGGAATTTAAATTTCAACCAACTAAATTTAAAAGAATAAAATTTAAATTTGTAAAAGCTTATATAGATAGACCGTTTGTAGCTGAGTTTAGATTTTATAAAGAAGATAGAGTAAGTGACAAGATAGCAAATTTATTTACTGATGCTACAATGAGTAAAGTTAGTGAGGAGTTTAATACAGTAGAAAAGTTAGAAGCTTTAGAAAATGAAGTTAAAGATCATCCACTTTATGAAGAATTTAAAGAAGATATAGAAAATGCTAAAATACTTTTACAAGAAAATAAAATTGAGGCAACAACGGCAATTACAACAAGATTTGAAGATTATTCTAACAACGAATATTCAAATTTATTTAAGATGAATAATAGCAATATAAAAGGAATCAAAAATAATGGAAGGCATTATGATTCACAAGTAATAGCTAATGCTATAGACGGTAATTTAGATACCTATTGGGAAACAAACACATATAATTCAAATGAGTTTACAAATGAAGTTG
>NZ_JADPAA010000017.1:25198-69173 GCF_015669365.1 Clostridium sp. 1001283B150210_160208_E6
GCTAATGCTATAGACGGTAATTTAGATACCTATTGGGAAACAAACACATATAATTCAAATGAGTTTACAAATGAAGTTGAAGTAGAATTTAATGAAACTGTAGAGTTAAATAGAATAGTATATGGAGCAAGAAAGTCTGATAATAAAGGATTTGCTAATGAGTTTGAGATATATGCTTCTACAACATCTGCAGGAGAGACATATCAACTTGTAGCAACTGGTAATCATGATAAAGTATCTGGATTAGTTGAAGCAAAGTTTAATCCAACTAAGTTTAGAAGAGTGAAATT
This sequence comes from Clostridium sp. 1001283B150210_160208_E6, assembly GCF_015669365.1. Lineage (NCBI taxonomy): Bacteria > Bacillati > Bacillota > Clostridia > Eubacteriales > Clostridiaceae > Clostridium > Clostridium sp. 1001283B150210_160208_E6. Next base: position 25,489 of record NZ_JADPAA010000017.1, read on the forward strand.
TAAATTTAAAGATTCAGATCAGAATTGGGCTACATTATCAGAAATAGCATTTTACAAACAAGATAAAGTGGCTGATAAGGTTGAAGGATTATTTACTAATGAATTAAAGAATGAATTATCAGCAGAGTTTAATACTAAAGAAAAATTACAGGCTTTAGAAGAGGAAACAAAAACTCATCCTTTATATGATAGATTTAAAGAGAGCTTAGAGAATGCTAATGAATTATTAAATCAACAAAAGATAGAACCTACAAAAGCAGTTACTCAAAAGTTTGGCTATTATTCTAATGAAGAATACTCAAGCTTATTTAAAATGGATAATAGCAATATAAAAGGAATCAAAAATAATGGAAGGCATTATAATTCACAAGTAATAACTAATGCTATAGACGGTAATTTAGATACCTATTGGGAAACAAACACATATAATTCAAATGAGTTTACAAATGAAGTTGAAGTAGAATTTAATGAAACTGTAGAGTTAAATAGAATAGTATATGGAGCAAGAAAGTCTGATAATAAAGGATTTGCTAATGAGTTTGAGATATATGCTTCTACAACAACTGTAGGGGATACATATCAACTTATAGCAACTGGTAAACATGATAAGGTATCTGGATTAGTTGAAGCAAAGTTTAGTCCAACTAGGTTTAGAAGAGTGAAATTTAAATTTAAAGATTCAGATCAAAAATGGGCTACATTATCAGAAATAGTATTCTATAAACAAGATAAAATTGCGGATAAGGTTGATAGCTTATTTACTAATGGATTAATGAATGAACTATCAGAAGATTTTAATACTGAAGAAAAATTACAGGCTTTAAAAGATGAAGCTAAGGGACATCCTTTAGAGGATTTATTTAAAGAATCATTTGAATTAGCTAATAAAGTACTTAGAGGTGAAATAGAAACTGTAAAAGTTATTACAGCAGAGCAACATGGAGATATGGTTGCACATGCTAAAAATAACTTAAAGTTTGGATTTGGTAATAATAATCAACCAACAGGTATATCTGCAAAACCTGGTGATGAGATAATTGTTTATGTAGATGCAAATCCAACAGATCCCCTACCCAAATTAGTGTTCTCTCAACAAGAAGGTAGCTTTGGTAACTGGTCAAAAACTGTGGATTTAAAAGTAGGAGAGAATATATTAACGGTTCCAGACATTCCAGTAGATAATTGGTATAACCATGATGTAACTAGGGGAGGATCAATATATATAACAAATCCATATACAAGTGAAGAGCAATCTAAGGCTCCAGTTATAAGATTTGCATCAGGAGATAAGTTCCCATTCTTTACAGCAGATACTAATGTAGAAGAATTTAAGAATTTCTTAATAGAATATAAGAAAGCTATTGACGAAGATATAGAGAAACATCCTGATGTTTTAGATAGAGAGGTATTAGATGTTTTTGAATTTGTAAGTGATCATATAGTATGGACAGGTACAGCAACTGGTGCATATGAAGCATATATAGAGCAAGATGTAAATCCTATGGACACAATAGATATGTACAACACTCTTATGAAAGAGATTTTTAGATATTATGGATTAGATAGAAGCAATGAGAAAAATGATCCTAAGTATATAAGAGAAAATGTTAGATTGGCACAACCATTTGGATATATGTATGCAGCTTATGGACATATAGGGGTGCAAGGAGATACTATGACTGGCTTATTAGTTCATGAACCTGGTTGGGGATTAATTCATGAAATAGGTCATAAGATGGATGTATATGAAAGATTATATGGGGAAGTTACAAATAATATGTTACCTATTCATATGTCTGTATATTACAATAATTTAGATAACAGAACACCTTTTGAAAGTGAAGTTTATAAAAATGTTATAAGTGAAAATTCTAATAAATATTCTGAAGGTGGATTAGGTGAAAATTTAGCTGTATTCTGGCAGTTAGAAATGTATAAGCCTGATTATTGGGGGAAATTAAATAAAATATATAGAGAAAGACAAGTTACCTTAGATAATGAAAACCTTGATAATTCTAAGATGCAATATTTAGTGAAGTTTTCTTCAGAAGTATTAGGTGAAGACCTAAGTGAATACTTTGCTAGACATGGATTTGAAGTTAATGCTGAAACTAGGGAAGAAACTAGTCAATATCCAAAACCAGATAAGAAGATATGGTATTTAAATAATAGCAAGGTTGGTTATGAAGGAAATGGATTTACTCAAAATACTGATTTAGATGTTACATTAAGTAGAGTGGAAGATGGAATTAAGTTAGAATTTGCTGTAGATAGTAAAGTTAAATCAGATTTACTAGGATATGAAATATTTAGAGATGGTGAATTAATAGGATTTACTTCAACTAGTACATTTATAGATACTAATGCAGATATAACTAAAAATTCTAAGTATGAGGTAATACCTTATGATATTAACTTAGGAACAGGGGATTCAGTTTCGGTTGATTCATTTGCACCAAGTATTATGCTTCAACAAAGAAAGATAACTTTAAAATTAAGAGAAGAATTTAATCCTATGGATTATATAAAAGCATTAAGTTATGAAGGAAATGTTATAAGCTCAGATGTTAAGGTTGAACATAATGTAGACACTAGCAAACATGGGGTATATGAAGTTAAATACACAGTAATTGATAATGAAATGGAAGTTGAAAAGACTGTAGAAGTTGAAGTGGTAAGTGATTATGAGTACTTATCAGATAGAGAGTGGACATCAGCAGAATCTCAATGGGGAAATCCTAGAAGAAATACTACTATTAAGGGTATGGTAAATGGACAAGTTACAGACTTTGAAAAAGGTATTGGAATCCACGCAAATGGTACAATAACTTATGATTTATCAAATGAAGACTTTGATAACTTTGAAGCTTTACTTGGAGTTGACGGAGGAATAGAAGCCCAAGATACATCTAGTATAAAGTTTGAAGTATTAGGTGATGGAAAAGTTTTAACTACTACTGAGACTTTAAAATATAGCAACAATATGGTTTATATAAATGTACCAGTAAAAGGTGTAAAACAGTTAGTAATAAAGGTTACTGATAGCGACAATGGAAATACTTTAGACCATTCAGTAATTGTTAACCCTAAATTAACTACCAATAATGCAAAACCAGTTATTAAAGTTGAAGATAAAATTTATAAATTAGGTGAAGCTGTAGATTTTATGGCAGGTGTTGAAGCAATGGATGCCGAAGATTATGAGTTAACTCCTGCAATTGAAGTTGTTTCAAATAACTATGAAGAAGGCAAGATTGGTAGATTTGAAGTTGTTTATAGAGTAAAAGATAGTGATAACAACACAGTAGATAAGAAAGCATATGTTACAGTATACGAAGATTTCATAGTAAATAAATCTAAGTTTGGTCAATTTGATGGCTTAAATGAGTATAATGAAGAATTTAAGATACCAGTAGCTTCAGTAACTAATAATGGAGGTAATTACCCACATAGTTTTATAGATTATGCTATTGATGGTAATCCAAACACACACTGGGAAACTAATAAACCAAACAGTGATACCTTTAAAAATGAAGTTATATTTGATTTAGGTGAAAGTAAGGAAATAAGTAGAGTAGCCTATAAAGCAAGAAATGGTGGAAAAGGATTTGCTAGAAAATTTGAAATATATACTTCTAATGAAGCAGAAGGAAATGACTTTATATTAGCAGGGAAAGGTGATTATACTGGAAGTGTTAATGACGTTATTGAATTCAAAATTAATAAAACTACAGCAAGAAGAGTAATGTTTAAATTTATAGAAGCAAGTGAAAATTGGGCTAGTATAGGGGAAATGTCCTTCTATAAAGAGGATGTTTTAGCAAATAAGATGGAAAATTTATTCACTGATAGTACTAAAACAGAGGTAACTGATAGCTATAATACTTTAGAAAAGGTACAAGCTTTGAGAGAAGAGGTTAAAAATCATCCAGCAGCTAACTTGTTTGAAGAAGGTTTAGTCAAGGCTGAAGAAATTATAAGAGCTAAGTTCCCAACAATAGATGTTGAAAATATAACTTATATTAAATTAAACAGTGAGTTTGACTTAACTTCTGGCGTTACTGCAAATGACCAAGAAGATGGTAATATAACTAGCAAGGTTACTATAGATAAGGGTGACTTTAATGTAAGTAGACCAGGGGAATATACTTTAACTTACTCTATAACAGATAATGATGGAAATGTAACAACTAAAGATAGGGAAGTTGTGGTTTATAGTGAAAGTAATTATTTATCTGATTTAGAATGGGAATCTGCAGTATCAGGATGGAAGAATGTAAATAAAGATTCAGCAGTTAATTTAAGTGAAAAAATAAAGCTTAAGGTTAATGGCGAAATAAAAGAATTTGATAAGGGTATAGGAGCTGCAACAAATGCAGAAATAGTATATAAATTAGATGGAAATTATACTAATTTCTCAACATATTTAGGTACTGATAAAAACTACGATGATAATAGAACTACTATAATATTTAAAATATTTGCAGATGGAGAAGAAGTTTATTCTTCAGATGTAATAAGAAAAGATAGTGAAGCAGAATTTGTGAATCTAGATGTTACAGGAGTAAAAGAACTTAAACTAGTAGCAGATGATGCAGATAAAAATGGTCTTGGAGATTTTGCTTCATGGGCAGACACTAAAGTGTATACCACAAATGCAAAACCTAAGTTAACTATCCCAAAATCCTTATCAACTAAGCTTGGAGAAGAAATTGATTTAAATGAAGAATATAGTGCAATAGATGCTGAAGATGGAGATATAACTGATAAGGTTGAAGTATCTGGCAAAGTAAACTTTAATAAAACAGGAAAGTATCCAATAACTTATAAGGTAACTGATACTGATGGTAATGAAGTAGTTAAAACTAGAACTATAGCAGTAATTGATATGAATGATTATAGCTACTTAACAGACTATGACTGGAAAGCTGCTCAATATAACTATACTGTACCTAAAAAGGATATATCTATAAGTGGTAATGCTTTAAGATTAACAGATGAAAATGGAAAAGAAGTGTCATTTGAAAGAGGGGTAGGAGCTCACTCAACTTCAACAATAACATATGATTTAACAGATAAAGATTATGGATACTTCAGTTCATATGTAGGTGTAGATAGACAAATGCATAATACAGTAGGATCAGTTTCATTTGAAGTATATGTAGATGGTGCGAAGAAATTTGATAGTGGATTAATGACTTCAAAGGAACCAATGAAGTATTTAGAAGTTGATATAAATGGAGCTAAAGAATTGAAGCTTGTAGTAACTGATGGTGGAAATGGAAATGGATCGGATCATGCTACTTGGGGAGATGCTAAACTTCATTTTGCAAATGATGTACAAGGTAATTATGAAGAATTAGAGTCGTTAGTAAATGAAGTTAAGGATTATGAGCAAGATATATATAGTGAGGAATCTTTTAAGGTATTACAGGAGGCTTTAAAGAAAGCTGAAGAGATGTTAGCTGATAAAATAAGTACTCAAGATGAAATAAACTTAATGGTTGATGAATTAAAATTAGCTATATCTAACTTAGAGGAAAAGATAGATTTAAATGAGATTATAACTATTAAAGATAAGTCTTTAAAAGATAGTATCAAGAAAGAACTTAACTTATTAAGCGATAATATAACTATTGGTGATATGTATAAATTAACAAAGCTATCAGTGTCAAATGCATGGATTTCAAGCTTAGAAGGCTTACAATATGCTAAAAACTTAGAGCAATTAGATATATCATATAACGAAATTAAGGATTTATCACCACTTAAAAATCTTAAAAAATTAACTGATTTAAATGGAAATCCTCAAATAATAACAGAGGGTATGCTTTATGCAAAAGATAATACAGTAACTTTAGATTATAAGGTTTTAAACAGAAATGGTGAGAGATTAAAACCAAGAGAAATAATTATAAGAAGTAATGAAAACTTTGAAGTTGTTAATTTAACTTTAGAAGAATTAATAGATGAAAATGGAGTTATTTCTTTTGATGTTTCAACATTTGATAGGGCTGTTTATAGTATGTATCTAGTATATGAAGATAAAGAAGATAATTTCTTATCTCAATCACTTTATATGTTTGATGTAGAATAGTAAATATACAATCCCACTTAGATTATATAAGTGGGATTGTAGTTAATTGCGGTATGAATTAAAAAGTGACTTCTTCGCTAAAGGGTGGAGGGGTCACTTTTTTTATGATATTATAAAGTGAAAAATAAAGATATTTAAAATAAACAAAGGAGGAAGTTTGTTAATGGGAATAACAAGTTTTTTTAGACTAGTAGAGATTCAAACAAAGGTTGCAAGTGTAATCCCATATATTTTAGGTACAGTTTTTGCATTATATAAATTTGATAATTTTAATGCAAAACAAGCTGTGTTATTCTTTTTATCAATGATAGTTTTTGATATGACCACTACAGCAATAAACAATTATGTAGATTATACGAAAGCTATTAAAAAAGAAGGCTTTGGATATGAAGAGCATAATGCTATAACTAAGTATGGATTAAAGCCAAAAAGAGTTTTAGGAATTATAATAACAATGTTAATAATATCAGCTACTTTAGGAATAATGTTATTTTTAAATACTGATATAGCAATTCTTATAATAGGAGTAGTATGCTTTGGTATAGGGATATTTTATTCATTTGGTCCTATTCCAATTTCAAGAACTCCATTTGGTGAAATCTTTTCAGGCTTAACAATGGGATTCTTTATAACATTTTTAGCTGTATATATACATATATTTGATCAAGGTGTATTAAATATTAATATAAGTAATTGGAACTTCAGTGTATTAATTGATATAAAAATGATAATGTCTATTTTCATAATTACTATTCCAGCAATTACAGGTATATCAAATATAATGTTAGCAAATAACATTTGTGATATAGATGATGACTTCGTAAATAGAAGATTTACATTACCAATATACATAGGCAAAGAAAAAGCGTTAAAATTATTTAGAGCATTATATTACATAGGATTTATAGGTATAGTTGTTGGTGTTGTTCTTGCAATTTTACCAATAGTATCAATCCTGGCATTAGTAGCTATAAAGCCTGTTAATGCAAATATTAAAAGATTTTTTGAACTACAAACCAAAAAGGATACTTTTGTATTAGCTGTTAAGAATTTTGTAATAACTAATGTTATTTATATAGCTACAATAATTATAGGATGCCTAATTTAAAATAAATGTTGCTATTTGGAAAAGAACATGATATACTAAACAAGTAGCAAAGATGCTAACAAAAAAAGTTTTATATAGATAGATAGTTTCTCGAAAATTAGAGATTATTATATCCATGTACATTCTTTAATTTTAGGAGGAATATTTATGACAGATAAGACATTAGTATGTAGAGATTGTGGAAGTGAATTCGTATTTTCAGTAGGAGAACAAGAATTCTACAAAGAAAAAGGATTCGAAAATGAACCAACAAGATGCGTAGCTTGTAGAAGAGCTAAAAAAGAACAAAATAGAAGATAATTTTAGATTTTTCAGGTTGTAGTTTAAACTACAACCTTTTTTGTTTTTTAGAAAATTATAATTATAATTGAAATCACTAACTTTATTTAATCTATTCCTTCTCCTTATTTTTCTCTATTCCACATGAAACCCAAGGATAGTCAGGATTGCTTGGATCACATGGCTTTGATGTATCAGCCTTCTTTTCTTCTTCTAAAACTTGACCGTAAAAATTAGATTCATTTAAAGTTTCTTTATCCTTCATAAAAAACATCTCCATTCATTTAAAATCTAAATATATTTTTCCTTTAATAATATTATATTCAAAAGAATAATCGTTGATTAATAATTATAAAGTTTATAAAATACTTGTATTTATGAAGAACTGAATTACATCTTATTCCATAAAGTCATGGCTGTAGTTAATTCATATGAGCTACATATTAATTTATGTTTTATAATGATGGGTATAAATGCTTAAATTACTACAAAGACTAAATTAAGAAATTTAATGAAATGGAGTTGTATAGTGGATATGAAGAAAGTTCAATCAACTTGTAATTATTGTTCAATAGCTTGTAACATTGACTTCAATGTAGAAGATAATGAAATAGTCTCTGTAGTACCAACACAAGGATATCCAGTAAATAATGGTTTCTGTTGTATTAAGGGATTAAACTTAGATAAACAAAATACTAAATTTCCCAATCCTGTTTATCCTTTAGTAAGAGGAAAAGATGGAGAGATGGAACAAATATCTTGGGATGAAGCATTTAAGGTAATGGCTTCTAAAATAAAAGAACTTCAAGATAAGTACGGAAGAGAAAGTGTAGCATTTATAAGTACAGGTCAGCTTACAACAGAAGAAATGGCTTTGTTAGGTCATATAGGTAGAAACTATCTTGGAATGAATGGTGATGGTAATACACGACTATGTATGGCTACTTCAGTAGTTGCACATAAGCAAAGTTATGGTTTTGATGCACCACCATATACCTTTGATGATTTAGAATTATCAGATACTTTAATATTCATTGGAGCAAATCCAGTTGTAGCTCATCCTATCCTTTGGACTAGAGTTAGAAATAACAAGAATAATCCAAAGATAATTGTAATAGATCCAAGACAATCAGAAACTGCAATTAGAGCAGATGAATGGGTAGATATTAAGCCGAAAGCAGATTTAAGATTACTTTACACATTAGCTAATTATCTTATAGAAAAAGATTGGATAGATAAAGATTATATAGAAAAGTATACAGAAGATTTTGAAGGCTTTAAGGAGCATGTTAAAAAATATACTTTAGATGATGTAGAAGAAAAAACGGGAATATTAAAGGGAAGAGTTGAAAAATTAGCAGAAACAATCCATGAAGGAAAGAGAGTATCTTTCTGGTGGACTATGGGGGTAAATCAATCTTATCAAGCAGTTAGAACAGCACAAGCAATAATTAATCTTGCAATTATGACTGGAAATATTGGAAGGCCAGGAACAGGGGCTAACTCTATAACTGGTCAATGTAATGCTATGGGTTCAAGATTGTTTAGTAATACCACAGGTTTTTATGGTGGTGGAGATTATGATAATGAGAATAGAAGAAAGGCAATATCTAAAGCTTTAGATATGCCTGAAGAAATGCTTCCAACAAAACCAACAATTCCATATGATCAAATAATAGAAAGATGCATTACTGGAGAAATAAAGGGATTGTGGATTGTTGCTACTAATCCAATAGTTTCATGGACTAATAGTAGAAAGTTTAGGGAAGCTACTGAACATTTAGAGTTCTTTGTAGTTCAAGATATTTATGATAATACTGAAAGTGTTAAGATGTGCCATTTATTATTACCTTCTCAATCTGGACTTAAGAAAGAGGGCGTTTTAATAAATAGTGAAAGACGTTTATCAAGGGTGGTTCCAGCTTTAAGAAAGGAAGAGAATGAATATACTGATTATGATATTTTCTTAGGGGTAGGTAAGGCTCTAGGTATGGGAAAATATCTAGATAAGTGGAAAACACCTGAAGATGCCTTTAATACCATAAGGGAATGTACTAAGGGAATGCCTTGTGATTTCACAGGAATTGAGTATGATATGTTAAAAGACGGTGATGGAATTCAATGGCCATTTAAAAAGGGTGATGAATTAAAGAGTAATCAAAGAAGACTATATGAAGATAATAGGTTCTTTACTCCTAGTGGGAAAGCTAAGTTTATATATGAAGAGGTAGCAGAAGAAAATCCAAAGCCAAGTGAAGATTATCCATACTATTTTAATACTGGAAGAGGAACCGTTGGTCAATGGCATACACAAACAAGAACTAATGAGATTGAATTTGTAACTGCAATAGTTCCAGGGGAAGCTTATATAAATATTCATCCAGAACTAGCAGAAGAGTACGGAATTAAAGAGAATGATAAGGTTATTGTAGATTCACAAAATGGAGAAAGTGCTACATTTATAGCAAAGCTTTCTAGGACAGTTAAGAAAAATCATATATATGCTCCAATGCATTACATAGAATGTAATAAGCTTACTCCATCAGTTTATGATCCTTATTCAAAAGAGCCTTCATATAAATTTATTCATGTAAATATTAAGAAGGCAATATAGGAGGGAGAATAAATGAAAAGAATAAAAATAGATAGAAAGAAATGTATTGGATGTTTAACATGTACTACAGCCTGTATTGTTTCCCATGGAGGCCATGATACAAGAAATAGAATAGCTATTAATAGTGATGGAAGATATTCTCCTATTTTCTGTAGACATTGTGATAGACCAGAATGTGTTTATACCTGTATGTCTGGTGCTATGAGCAGGGATAATGAAACAGGATATGTTTTATATGATGAATCAAGATGTGCACACTGTTTTATGTGTATAATGGCATGTCCTTATGGAGTGCTAAAAACGGATGCTAGAACAAATCACGTTATTATGAAGTGTGATATGTGCAGAAATACTGAAGAAAAATATCCTCAATGTGTCGCAAGGTGTCCTACAAATGCTATTACTTTAGAGGAGGTACAAGAAATATGAGGTGTGTAGTAGTTGGTGCTTCAGCAGCTGGAATTAGCTGTGCAAAGACTTTAAGGGAATTAAATAAAGATGTTGAAATTACGTTGATTTCTAAGGATGAACATGTAGTTTCTAGATGTATATTACATCACTATATTGAAGATGTTAGAAGTATCGACGATTTGAATTTTGCTCCTTATGACTTCTTTAAAGTTTATGGTGTTAAGTGGATTAAAGGTAGAGAAGTAATAAAAATAGATCCAAAGGGGCATAAGCTTAGTTTAGACAATGGTGAAGAGGTTGAGTATGATAAAGTATGTCTTGCACCTGGTTCATCATCTTTTATTCCTCCTATTGAAAACCTAAGAGAAGCTAAAAATGTTGTAGGTCTTAGAAATTTAGAAGATGCTATTTTAATAAAAGATTTATTACCTAATATTAAGGATGTTATAGTTTTAGGTGGAGGGCTAGTAGGAATAGATGCAATAGCAGGTTTACTAAAGTATGATGTTAAAATTCATTTGGTAGAAATGGGAGATAGAATTCTTCCACTTCAATTAGATCATTATGCAGCAGATGCCTATAACAAAAGGTTAGAAGAAAGAGGAGTAGACTTAAGATTTGGTGTAAGAGCTGAGAAACTTATAGTTGATGAAGATAATAAGCCAAAGGAACTTGAGTTGAATACAGGAGAAAAAGTACCCTGTGATTTGGTAATTGTAGCAACTGGTGTTAGATCAAATGTAGGTTTCATAAAGGATGCAGGGATAGACTGTGATAAGTTTGGGTTAGTTATAAATGAAAAAGGTGAAACAGATACTAAAGATGTTTATGGTGCAGGTGATGTTACTGGACGCAATCCAATATGGCCAACTGCTGTTAAAGAAGGAATAATTGCTGCCAGCAATATGCTTGGTAGGGAATTATTTATGACAGACTTTTTTGGAAGCAAGAACACCATGAATATATGTAATTTAGCTACAATGTCTTTAGGTACAGTAATTAAGCCTGATGATAGTTATGAAGAAGTTATTGATGTTGAAGGTGAAGATTATAAGAAGATAATTCACAAAGAAGGAAAGATTTATGGAGCTATAATTCAAGGTGATTTATCTTATGCTGGTGTTTTAACCCAACTTATTAAAGAGAAAATAGATGTATCTAGGGTTAAGAAACCTTTATTTGATATTGATTATGCAGACTTTTTTAATATAAAAGAGAATTTGGAATTTACTTATTAAAAACTGGGCTTGCAATTAAAGAAATAAATTAAAAGTAAATAATATTGTGTTAAAAGGGAAGTTGTTAATAGCAATTTCTCTTTTTTTATGAATAGAAATATATGAGAGAAATAAGTTGGGGGAATTGGTATATGGATAAGTGTCAAAATGATTTAAATAGAATCCCTGTGGCAATAATTATTGAAGATAGGGCAGTAGAAGTAGAAAGATATATAACAGAAAAAATAATAGCCTTTGGAGGAGAAGTTATTAAGGAAGATAATTTATATAATAACTTTAATGGAACTATTATTTATACATCTAATTTAGATAAAGTAAGAAAAGAAGCAATTGATAAAAATTTTCATCAAGTTTTTTGGAAAAAAGATTTAAGTAAAACTGACAATATATTTATAGCTTTTGATTCAAAAAGATATATCTTAGGGCTTAGTGGGTGTTTAAATTCCCTAAAGAAAACTATGGATGAAAACTTAGAAAGTATGATAAAACAAATTAAATTAATGAAGGATGGTAAACATGTTGATAAAAAGGACTGCAATTATTCTATGTGGGGGAAAAAGTAGTAAAGGATATAAAAATAAAGCTTTTTTGAAGATAGGAGAGAAAAAGTTTTTGGACATTATTATAGAGAAAATATCAAATTTTGACGAAATTATAATTTCATGTAGTGATAAAAAATTATTTAGTAATTATAGTGGTATATCCAAAATAGTTGAAGATGATATTCAAGATATAGGTCCGATTTCAGGAATGTATAAATCTTTAAATGAAAGTAGAAACAGTAAGGTTGTAATACTTTCAAGTGATATGCCATTAGTACGGGAAGAATATATAAAAAAACTAGGTACATATGAATTTAATGAAGATGCTTTAATAACCTTTACTAATGGTTCATCTCAACCTCTTTGTGGAGTGTATGATAAAAAAGTAAATAATACAATAAGAACCTTAATTGAAAAGAAAAGTTATTCAGTAAAAGAACTATTAAAGTGTATAAGTGTTAGATATATATTTCCAAAGGAGAGTACTTTCTTTGGAAATGTAAACAATTTGGAAGATTACATAGATATTTGTTCTAAGAGTATGCAAATGAAAGGAATTAGGAATAATAGCTGATTTATAGTGAGATAATAGATATGTAACAGATATAATGATAAAAAATTAACATTTACAAATAATTATTTAAGATATACAATTAAGGAGAATTATTATTAATAGAAATAAATTATCCAAGGAGGAGAAACAATGAAAGTTGTAGTTGTAGGTTGTACTCATGCTGGAACAGCAACAGTAGTTAATTTAAAGGAAATGCATCCAGAATGTGATGTTACTATATATGAAAGAAATGATAATATTTCTTTTCTTTCTTGTGGAATAGCTTTACAAGTTGGTGGAGTAATAGCTGAACCGGAGAAATTATTTTATAACTCTCCAGAAAATTTAGCTAAGTCTGGTGTAGTAACTAAAATGAAACATGATGTCTTAGATATAGATTTTGATAATAAAAAGTTAAGGGTTAAGAATTTATTAAATGGAGAAGAATTTGAAGATTACTATGATAAACTGGTTTTAACTATAGGGTCTTGGCCAATAGTACCAAAGTTTGAAGGTGGAGATTTAGAAAATATAGTTTTATGTAAGAATCATGACCATGCAGAAGTTATTGTTAAAAAGACAGAACATGCTAAAAATGTAGTTGTTATTGGTGCTGGATATATAGGAGTTGAACTTGCTGAAGCCTTTGAATTAAAGGGTAAGAAGGTTACTTTAATTGATGCTGAAGAAAGAATAATGGCAAAATACTTAGATAAGGAATTCACAGATATAGCTGAAAATGAATTTAAGTCTAAGGGTGTTAAATTAGTTCTTGGAGAAAAGGTTGCAAGATTTGAAGGAGAGAATGGTAAAGTTCAAAAAGTTGTAACTGATAAGGGAAGTTATGAAGGAGATTTAGTAGTACTTTGTATTGGATTTGCTCCAGCAACTAAGATTGTTCAAGGTAAGTTAGATACATTAAAGAATGGTGCAATAATAATTGATGAATATATGAGAACAAGTAGAGAAGATGTATTTGCAGCTGGTGATTGCTGTGTTGTTAAATATAATCCTGCTAATGAAGAAAGATATATTCCTCTAGCTACAAATGCAGTTAGAATGGGGACTTTAGTAGCAAGAAATATTGAGAAGCCTACACTTAAGTATATGGGAACTCAAGGAACTTCAGGTATCAAAATATATGACCAATGTATTGCATCTACTGGAATGACAGAAGAAGTAGCTAAGGCTACAACTAATTTTAATGTTGCTTCTGTTTCCATTAAAGATAATTATAGACCAGAGTTTATGCCTACTTTTGAAGAAGCAATGGTTAAACTTGTATATAACAAAGATACGAGAGAAATATTGGGAGGTCAAATTATATCAAAGATTGATCTGACACAAATGATGAATACTTTATCAGTTGTAATTCAAAATAAAATGACAGTTGAAGAATTAGCAATGACTGATTTCTTCTTCCAACCACACTTTAATAAACCATGGAGCTTATTAAATGCTATTGCATTAGAAGCTTTATAAAATAAAAATAAATGGCTAGGATAAAAATCTTAGCCATTTTTTGTTATAATTAAATAAAAACTATGGAAGAGGGGGCTATTTATGATTAGGGAAGTGAAGTTGAGTGATGCAAAGGCGATAGTTGATATATACAATTACTATATATTAAACACAAATATAACCTTTGAAGAAAAGCAGTTAACGGTAGATGATATGGAAGAAAGAATAATTGAAAAGACGGCTAAGCATCCTTGGATTGTTTACGAAAGAGATGGACAAGTTATTGGATATGCATACTTAAGTGGATGGCATAGTAGATCTGCTTATAGATATTCAAATGAAGCATCTATTTATTTAGATAGTAATGAAAAGGGGCATGGGATAGGAAAGGAACTGTTTGGCCAGTTATTAGAGGTTTCTAAAGGTTATGGGGTACATACTATTGTTTCAGGAATAACAATTCCCAATACAGAAAGTATATCACTTCATGAAAAGTTTGGATTTAAAAAGATAGCAGAGTTTGAGGAAATAGGATTTAAAAATAATAAGTGGCTAAACGTTGGATATTGGCAAAAGCTTTTATAGAAAAGCGATGACGATAAAGAGAGAGCTTCAATTAGCTCTCTCTTTTAATATATTACGCTAGGAATCTGAACGTCCTATTACGCTATATTATAATTAAATTATATGCTTAAAAATAATAAAAAACAATAAAAAATAATAATAAACGATAATAAACAATAATAAACAATAAAATGTGATATAATTACATTAATACATTCAAGGGGATGATTAGATGTTTTTAGAAGAACGTTATGATAAAATAATCAAAATGGTTGAAGATAAAGGAAGGATGTCTGTTAAAGATCTATCTTCAATTTTTAAAGTGACGGAAGATTGTATCCGTAAAGATTTAAGAGAACTAGAAAAGCGCGGTAAAGTAAAAAGGGTTCACGGGGGAGCTATAACAAATAGAAGTCATAATGACATTAAACATATAAATGAGAGAAAAGAAATAAATAGTGGTAAAAAGCAAGAGATAGCCAAAAGAGCCTTTAATGAGATAGAAGATGGGGACATTGTATTCTTAGATGTTTCTTCAATAAATTTAGAGCTTTCCCAAATAATTGGGAGTGGCTCTAAAAAAGTAATTGTAGTATCTAATATGCCACAGGTAGCAACTGTATTAAATGATAGCAAAGATAATATTACTTTAATTATAGTAGGTGGAGAATTTAATAAAAAGGTTGGGGCAATGCTTGGGGCATTTACTAACCAATATATTAGTCAGTTTACCTTTGATAAGTCATTTGTAGGCGTTTGTGGAATAAATGAAGAGACAGGTTGGATGAGTACATTCAATATGGAGGACGGAGCTACAAAGAAAACCATAATAGATAATTCTAATAAGAGCTATTTAGTTATGGAAGAAGAAAAGTATAATTATGATGAATTCTATAAATTTGCTAAATTAGATGATGTTTCAGGAATAATAACTGAAGATAGAACTGTATATAATTTTTAATTAATAAAAGAAGACTGTATTAGAATTGCTACAGTCTTCTTTTCATGATTAAAAGCCTCGTTCATTACGATTTTTTCGTATATTACTAATAATTTTTTCTAAAACCTTATCTATGCATTCACCAATCATAATTAAAATAAATAGTCTTGGATACTTAAATAGTATATAAATAAATATACCGATAGCAACTAGGCAAAATGTAATTAAAAATATGGTGAATTTTCCTGCAGCTATAGATTCTTCTTCGGTTAAATCTTCATCTAAATCCTCATCAAGTAACTTTTCAATTTTCTTTCCCAAGAAAGGAGTTGTAAATCTTTCAACAACAAATAAAATCCAGAATCCATTCAATGAATTTTTATATAGATATATATATACAGGAAGTGTTAGAAGACATAATATAAAGGGTATGCTTGTCCTAATGTATTTCATCAATTTAACCATCTCCTACTAATAAGAAATACTAACACACAAGGTGATAAATAGGGAGTTACATTTGTAACTTCCTATTTATTTTTACTTAAATCTATTATAGTAATTGATCCACGGGAAAGTTTAACCATACCCTCTTTTTCAAAATATTTAAGCATTCTAGAAACAACCTCTCGTGCTGTTCCTAGGTCATTAGCTATATTTTCATGAGTAACTTTTATAACTTTTTTATTAAAGCTTTCAAGATATTTTATTAGCCTTTTATCAAAACTAGTAAAAACAATATCTTGCATAATCCACATAACTTCAGAAAATCTTGATTGAGTTAAATCTAAGATATATTGATTAAGTGACATGTTATTTTGAGAAAGCTTTTGCAAATATTCACTAGGGAATACTATTGCTTCTGTATGCTCTAAAGCATCAATATTTATATTAAACTGTATGTTTTTAAAAATACATGATGCTGATAATATACAGGAATAACCTTTTTCAAGTCTATATAAGGTTATCTCTTTACCTTCGTCAGAAGTTAAAAAGGCTCTAAGGGTACCACTTAATACAGTTATAAACCCATTACAATTTTTATCAGAAAAGTAAAGGGAATCATCCTTTGAATAGGTTACATGAATTGCTTTGGAATTAAAGAGATCTTTATCTTCTTTAGTTAATTTACTATAAAATTGTGTGTTTTTTTCTAAAAAGTCTATATCAAATTTATTTAGCATTATATTATCTCCTAATATTTAACTAATGTCATTATATGAATAAATAAGGAAAAACTCAAGCGTGAGGTTTGATATTTAACAGTAAAAACTATGATTGTATAGTAATTAAAGTTATAATACAAATAAGGGGGGATGGGAAATGGTTAAAAACATAATTTTTGATTTAGGTAATGTAGTTCTTAAATATGATAATTTAGCGTATTTGAAAAGTAAGATTGAAGATAGTGACAAGATAGACAAGCTACGTGAAATCGTATTTAGAGGACCAGAGTGGATTATGTTAGATGAAGGGACAATAACAGAGGAAACAGCTATTGAACAAATCTGTAGAAATAACCCTGAGTTAGAGGCGGATATTAGGAATGTTTTTGATAATTGGTATTCCTTGTTAGAACCAATAGAATCAACAGTAGAAATAATTAGTGAATTAAAAGAAAAAGGATATAAATTATTTTTTCTATCTAATTTTCATGATAAAGCATTTCAAGTTGTAGCTGAAGAATATCCATTTTTCACATTATTTGATGGTGGCGTAGCATCTTATAGAGAGAAAATAATTAAACCAAATTTAGAGATATATAGAATATTATTAGATGGATATAACCTAAAGCCTGAAGAATGTATATTTATTGATGATGTAAATGAAAATATTATTGCTGGAGAACAAGTTGGAATAAAAGGAATTCATCTTAGGGATGTAAGTATTTTAAGAGAAGAGCTAGAAAAATATTTAGTGGAATGATTAGGAGAAATGGCTGGGCCATTTCTCTTTTTGGTTAAGTTTTCTTATCTCTATTATTCCCAAAAATTATCTACACCACATTATAATGGCATCTTCGTTATTGTCTTTATAATATTTCTTACGTATACCTTCTTCTTTGAAATTATACTTTTTATAAAGATTTTGTGCAGGGGCGTTTGAAGCTCTGACTTCTAAAGTAAGAGAGTTACAACCCCAATTTTTACAATGTTCTATTAAAGAAGAAAGAAGTATGCTACCAATCCCTTTTCCTCTAAAGTTTGGGTGTACAGCAATATTAGTAATATGCCCTTCGTCAACAATAGTCCAAACACCAGCAAAACCAATAACCTTATTATTTTCTTTGGCAACAAGGTATTTAGCTAGGGGATTAGAAAGTTCCTTTTTAAAGGCTTCTTTGCTCCAAGATTCCTTTAAAGATAAAGAACTAACTTCTAAAACATCTTCTAAATCACATTCTTCCATTAAAGTAATAGATATATTACTCACTCATTCTCATCCTCTTTTCTAATTCTCTTTCAGCTTGAGGTTTCTTTAAATAAACAGGAGCAGAGTTTGGATCATCCTTAATTCCTTGTTTTAAAAGATTAAGGCCTAATTCACCTATAGATGAAGCTCTAGTTAAGCTTACATGGTTAGATGCAAATTTTGCATTAGGGAAGTTTGCCTTAATATATTCCTTATGCTTAAGTAATCCATCACCAGTAAATATAACTTCTTCATTTTTTTCTTTTAGCATTTCTAAAAGATCAGGAAGTTCCATAGGGGTTGGCTCCATTATATTTTTAAATTCTCCATCTTCATTTTTATAAAGAGCAGTATAAACATTTTCCCTTAATGCATCCATAATTGGACAAATGATTCCATTAAAGTAAGAAAGGCTATAAGCTAATCCATCAAGAGAAGAAAGGCTTATATAAGGCTTGTTTGCTCCAAAGCTTAATCCCTTAATTGTAGCCATACCTATTCTTAAACCTGTAAATGAACCAGGTCCTTTAGAAACAACAAATCCATCAATATCATTTATTGTTAATTCACAATCCTTTAAAAGATTTTCAATCATAGGCATTAATAAGACAGAATGTTCCCTCTTATCATTAATAACATATTCACCTAGTAAAGTATCATCATTAAGTAGTGCAACAGTAGCTACCTTAGATGAAGAGTCTATACTTAAAACTATCATATTTTTAGCTCCTTTACGTAATCATATCTATCTCCATAAGGGGTAACTTTAATGTTTCTAAAATCTTCCCCCTTAGATAAGTCCTTTGAAATGTGTATATGTATGTATTCTCTTGGTAATATTTCCTCTATGTAGTTAGCCCATTCTATAATAGAAACAGCATCTGAGAAAATATAATCATCAAATCCTATTGCATAAATTTCATCAGGATCGCTAACTCTATAAACGTCAAAGTGATTTAATTTTAAACGTCCACGTTCATATTCATTTACAATAGTAAATGTTGGACTAGTTATATTTTCGTTTATATCAAGACCTTTAGCTATTCCTTTTGTTATGTGAGTTTTACCTGTACCAAGGTCACCAGTTAAGCAAACAATATCACCAGGATTTAAAAGTTTGCCTAAGTTAAAACCAATTTTAGTAGTTTCACCTATACTTTTTACTTCAAAAATCATATGTAAAATCCCTTTCATAAACTATTCTATCTTATTATTCTATCCAAAAAGGAGATAAAAGAAAAGTCTTTATCCCCTTACCACATATTAAAGGTTGAAAATTTTTTGTGGAAAGTGTAAAATTTTTTTTATATGAACAGAAAATTTGTAGTAATTTTGTATACATTTTAATTTCATATGTTGATATAATATATAATAGGGAATTAACTGGTAAGTACCAGGGGGTGATATATTGAAGAAGGTTACCTTTGGAATGTTATTAATAACATTTCTACTATTTTTGGGGATAGGAGTTTCTTCTAATCCACTAATAGCGAATACTGTTGATAGAGAAGATACAAGCAGAGATGTTTATTTAAATATTATCACTTGTAATAAGATACAATATGAAATGGTAAAAGATATTGTTGGAAATAAACACAATGTTCAATATATGTTTAATGATGAACAAGCATCTAAGGATTTTAAATATACAGATGAAACCATAAGTAATATTTCAAATATGGACTTGTTCTTTTATAATGGAAATATAATGGAACCTTGGCATGATGAGTTGATTTCAAATCTTAATAAAGGTAACTTAGGAATTATTAATTCTTCTAGAGGAATTAGAACAGTTAATTTTACTGGAGAAAACTCAGGGAAGGAAAATCCATACTATATGGTTGGATATGATGAGTATAAGATAGCATTATATAATATAAAAGTTGCTATTCAGGAGAAAGACCCTAAAAATAGGGAGCTTTATGAAGAGAATTACAATAAGGTTATTAAGAGTATAGATGAAGTTTTAAAAACATATGATGATAAAAAGTCAGTTATAAAGGAATATAGCTATATTGCTTTAGATGATAAGTTAGATTATTTCTATAGAAATATAGGAATATCTCCAATAAAACTTAATGGTAAAACTATAAACCAGGTTATTAAGGAAAATAGGATAGATCCAGCTAAGGTTATAGTTTTAAAGGACAAGGAAACAGTTTTTGAAGATATAAACTTTAATACTATTGAATTAAATGGATATAGTGGAGCTGATTCGGCTAGGAAAGTATTATTAGATAATTATAATGCATTTTATAATAATTTTTCAGTTAAAGAGAATAATAGTGGGCATGAATAGATTTTATTCATGCTCTATTTTTACAGTTTTAAGGAGTAAAAGTTGTGATAGACTATATAATCACCTGATAATTTAGAAAGAAATATTTTTTTGAACAAAAAAGTTGATTTTTGAATAAGATTATTATATAATCAAACTTGTCTCGAAGGGGTATGGCTCAACGGTAGAGTAGTGGTCTCCAAAACCATTGGTTGTGGGTTCAAATCCTACTGCCCCTGCCACAAAGATCGTAAGCGAAATGCTTACGTTTTTTTTTATTTTGGTATTATTGTAAGTATTAAAGAAATTATTAAATTATATTGAAGACTAGGATAAAATAAGTATCCTAGTTTTCTATTTTATTCATAAAAGGATAAAAAACTATTCTTGCGTGATAATTAATATTGTCTTGGTAAAAGTTATATATATGTAATTATTGTTACAATTTAATTACAAAAATAAAATTATAAGAATGAAAAAATATCAAATTTTAAAATATTTACGTGAAATAGTTTAAAATTATCAAATGAGTATTATTGTAACTATTAATAAAGTAAACAATAACGCTTACATAGTAAAAATGTATAAATTATAATTATAAGCAAAAGTTGACTAAATATTCCATATAAATATAATTAATACTGATAAACTAAAGGAGGATGAAGATTTAGATGGATGAGATCCGAGAAGAATTAGGTATAATTGTTGGGGACCTATACATCAAATATGGAGGGACAGAAGAAATTTTAAAATTAAATAGTATTTTAGATACTCTTGTATTATTAGAGATGAAAGAAATTAATAAGAACATTTGTGAGCTACAGACATCCGTTTAAGATATTTGTTTAGAGTTAGTTAGTGGGTTCAATCTACTGGCTAGCTCATTTTTTTTATAATAATTAAGTTGACAATATTACAAGGCAAGTATTTAATAGTGTTTATAATAAAAAAATGTAGAGTTTTTTAGATAAGATGAAGAGGGAAATTTATATTTTTAATATATCCCATCCTCATATGAGAGAATGGGGTGGATATTTGTTTTGATGTGACTTGGAGCCAGCGACGGAACAAGCAAAATAAATATCTACCCCACCTTTTTTATTTATTAAATAAAAAAGGTGAATTAAATATATGAAATGGTACAAGATAAATTGTAATGGGTTTTAATCTATAAGTAATAAGGAGGAAAAAAAGTGAAATATAGAGTAAGGCGATCTTTATTATTTTCTTTAGGTATGCTTGTTTTAATCTTTATGCTTGGTGCAAGTGTTCCTAGTGTTAAAGTTTTTAATATAGAGGAACAAACTTATAATGAAGATTATGCTAATAAAAAAATTATATATCTAACTTTTGATGATGGACCAAGTTCTAAGGTAACGGATGGGGTGTTAGATGTATTAAAAGAAAAGGATGTAAAAGCAACATTTTTTCTTATTGGAAATCAGATAAAAGATAGAGAAGATGTAGTAAAAAGAATTCATAATGAAGGTCATGGTATAGGTTTACATACATATAATCATAAATTTAAGTATGTTTATCGTAATGAGGATACATTTATAAAAGAGATGGTAGAATGCAGGAATGAGATAAATAGAGTAGTTGGAGTCTCTCCTAATATAATTAGATTTCCAGGAGGCAGCTACAAACACTTAAGTAAACAGTTTTTATCCAAGTTGCATGATAATAACTTTAAAGTTTATGATTGGAACTTAGATAATACAGATGGAATGAATCAAAAGCTTGACCCTAATGTTTTATATAAGAAAGCTATTAAGGGAAGCGAAAACTTACATCCTATAATACTGCTTATGCATTGTACAGATATGAATAAAAATACTTATAAAGCTCTTCCAGATATAATAGATTATTATAAAAATGAAGGATATCAGTTTAGAATTATAGATGAAAACACACCAGAGATGTATTTTAGGATTAAATAAGATAAAAGGAAAGTACCACATTATTAAAGAATATGTGGTACTTTTTATTATTTAATTTAAATTCTTAATTTTAAATAAAAGTATTACCCCCAATATTGAAACTAAGCTCTCAGTAATAGGGAATGCTAGCCACACCCCAGTTAAGCCTACTAATGCAGATAGTATAAAAGCCATAGGAATTATAACAACTAATCCTCTTAATAAAGAAATAATTTGAGCTAGGAAGGCTTTTTCCATAGAGCTAAAAAGCATAGGAAGAATAATATTAAATCCTACAAATATTACAGCCATAAAATAAAGCTTTAATCCATTTGTTGCAATACTCTGCAATACAATGTTATTTTCACTATTAAATATTTTAGCAATTGGGTCTGCTAAGAAAAATATAATTAGATAGAGTATGAATGAAATAATAGACATAGTTATCATTGCATATTTAAATATTAACTTAATACTTTTTATATCATTACCTCCATAAGATTTGCTTATAAGTGGTTGAATTCCTTGAGCAATACCAGTATATACTGCTACAACTACAAGAGATAAATTTGCAACTATTCCATATGCAGCAACACCTACATTACCTATGAGATTAAGTATAATCATATTAAAAACAATAATTACAATTCCAGAGGAGACCTCTGTAACTAAGGATGGAAAACCTAATGATAAAGTATTGCGTGCTATCTTAATGCTAGGTTTTATTTTTATAAAATGAAATTGATTTTTTCTCTTTATGCGGTGTAGGGATAGTATAAGCATACTAATTATAGGAGCTAGTCCTGTTGCAAATACAGCTCCAAATATTCCAAGTTGTAATGGAAATATAAATATATAATCTAAAATTATATTAGATAAGCTTCCACCAAGCATTGCATACATTGATAATTTAGGGCTGTTATCATTTCTTACAAAGCAAATTAGTACATCATTCATAATGAAAGCAGGAGCAAATATAAGGATGAATTGTAAATATGTATTTGTCATTTTAAAAACATCAGAATCTGCCCCTAAAGCAGTAGTTAAAGATTTAGAAAGAAAAATACCAATTAGTACAAATCCAATAGATAGAACAGTAGCTAAACATAAGGTGTTTGTAAAGATGGTATTTGCATTTTTATTTTCTTTATTACTTTTAAAAATTGAATACTTTGTGGCACCACCTATTCCTAGCATTAAGCCACTTCCATGAATAAAGCTATATACAGGTATAGCTAAGTTAAGTGCTGTTAAACCATTTTCGCCTAATCCCCTTGAAACAAAAAATGTATCTGCTAATATATAGCATGATAAGCCAATCATACCTAAAACATTTAATGTAGAGTAGCGGGCGAATTCCTTAAATTGAGATTTATTTTTCATATAGTCCTCCTAAAAAATAAAGCGCCAGAATGTCCTATCTCCAAAAGGCCTACGGATAGGATAACTGACGCTTAACATATTTACCCGGCGGCAAACATGTATCTTGTATTTACTTACCAGAAATTGTAGCATAACCTTTGAAAAAAGGCAATGTCATCTAGGTGACTTGTCTTTATACAAAAATAAAAGTTCTTATATTTATATAATTATATATTTCATCCACTGTATTGAAGATTTTTATAAACTTTTTAAAAAGTTAGCTATATATTCTTTTGATTTAAAATTATCTGGTGTATTTAAGTATGTATTCTCTAGTAAGAGTGAAACGGAATTAACTAAAGGAGTATTAGTGGTAAATTTAGAATCTAAAAAATTATTATTATTATTAACAAGTAAAAATTCATTTTTTTTGCACCAGCAGTAGAATAAATTATTATTAAATTTGGATATGTCGGGAATAAGACAAATATTATAAGAGTCAGTATTTAATAAATAATCTATTAAGCAAGATATATGACTTTTAAATTGTTCTTTAGTAAGGATTAGGTTTGGCGCTATGTCTGACATACTTTCATATATAATAGATTCTTTATTTGAAAATTCTATAAGATCATTAATAGAATAAAAATCTATATTAAAAAAGTTAGGATTCTTATGTAATGAATTCTTAATAGATTTAAAACAATTGAAATAAAATTCCCTATCTATTTCATTATCAACTGAATTACAAAGTATTTCGTAATATAATTTATCAGACATTATAGATGTTAGAGGAAAAGAACCATAGTTATAATAAGAATTTTTAATAGAATCTTTATTAGGTAGTTGAATGTTATTAACCTCAAATTTATCTAATACTTCAGAAATACTTACATTGTAGAAAGTGGGATATGATCTAGAAAGAATATTTTTACCCCATCCTGTATAAAATTTTATGCTGATTGGATCCTTAAATAAAGTACTGTAAAACTGTGTTTCATTATCAACTATTTGGCTTGAAGACATAAAGACTCCATTATGTTCCATTATGTGAAAACAATAATTGTAATAGTTATCAAGGGAATCAATAAAATATAAAAAATTACAATTTTTATGATTTATTAATGGAGATAAATATAATCCGAGCTTTAAACTATTGCTATTTGAATATACAAAATTCAAATTACATCCCATATCTAAGAGCATTAAAGTTTTATTTATCCATTCATTTCTAAAATCTTTATTATCCATCATTAAATCTAATGACTTACAAAATACAAATAATAAATTTTGAGGTTTTCCATATGAAATAGCGGAGTTCAGAAAATTAAGAATTCCTAAAAGTGCGTTCTTTTCATCATCATAAATTGAGATGTTAGCTGAATATATAGAACCATTATTAATAAAGTTATCAATAATTTGTTGGTAGTTATTAATATCATCAAAGATGAATTTTTTTATTGAAGTTATTAATGAAGAAGTATTACCTAATGAATTATTAGGTATATGATAAATTGATGAAAATAATTTTTCAAGGAATTCAATTTCTAACTCTTTATTTCTTTCAATTAAAAAATCAATAGCATTATCAAAGTAAGCAGCATTAGTATCTATTTTTCTCGAACCATTTTTCCATTTGCTTACCAAGCTTCTATCTACATTTAAAGCTTGTGCCATTTTTGATGGAGAAATTTTCAAGCTTTTTAATAAGTAGCTAAATCCATTAGAGTACATTTTATCTCCTCCGTTTTCAAAATAATTAATAATATATTATAAGACAAGCTGTAAATATTATCAATAATATAGAGAGACAAGAGTTGATAAAGCACTTTTTTGTTAATATAAATAAGAATATGGAGATAGAAATATTAATATATTAAAATTCACAAAGTGTCACAGTGAATAAAAATGACAAAGGTTTAATGAAAAGTCTATTTCTAATATAATTTTAATAATTATAACAATTATTTAATAAGTTTGTTGTATTTTGGGAAGTTGCTTTGTTGCGGTAAGGAGAATATTATGAAAGAGCTTAATTTATTTTATATAGATGATTGCAAAATTAATCATGATGTTATTGCTTCGTTTTTGAAGGACATGGAAGTTAATATTAAATACTTTTATTATGCAATAACAGCTCTAGATTATATGAATTTGAAAAAACCGGATATTATTATTGTTGACTATATAATGCCTAAAATGAATGGACTAGAATTTATTAAGAAGTTTAGAAGTTTTGATAGAAAGGTACCTATTATTTTAATTACTGCCGCCAGTGATGAGGCTATAAAGTTGAAAGCACTAGAAAGTGGAGCTACAGAGTTTTTGTACTTACCATTTAATAAATATGAATTTATTATGAGAGTAAGAAATTTATTGGAGTTAAGAAAATATCAAAGAAGAGTTGAAAATAAAGCGATGGTATTAGCTCATGAGATTAAAGAAGCTACTAAAAGTATTACAGAGCGTGAAAAAGAAACTTTAGAAGTGTTAGTTGAAACGGCTAAAAAAAGGGATTCAGATACAGGAAATCATGTAATAAGAGTAGCTAAATACTCAAAAGTATTAGCAAAAGCATTAGGTATGAGTGAAGAAGAGCAAGAAGAAATATATTATGCAGCTAAACTACATGACTTGGGTAAAGTTGGAATAAGCGATCAGCTAATTAATAAAAGTGGACAATTGACCTTAGAAGAGTTTGAAGTAATGAGAACTCATACAACAATAGGATATGATATATTGAAAAATAGTAGAAGTAAATATCTAAAAAAGGGGGGGATAGTAGCCTTATCTCACCATGAAAGATATGATGGGTTAGGGTATCCCAATCAATTAAAGGGAAATGAAATACCTATAGAAGGAAGAATAGTAGCTATAGCAGATGTATTTGATGCATTATTAATGAAAAGGAGCTATAAGGATAGTTGGTCTATTGAAGAGGCAACGGATTACATAAAAGGGAAAAGAGGAACTCAGTTTGATCCTTATTTAGTTGATATATATATAGATAATATTGAAGAAATAAGGAGAATTAGTTATGAGTTTAAAGATTAAATCCAATAATTATTGGACGAAAGGATTTTTTTTTATTGGAGCTTTTTCAATTCTAATACTAATTTCTATATCTTATATATCAATAGTAAAATTAAACTTAAATTTCAATCGAAAAAAATGTATAAGGTCTATATCTGAAGCACAACTTAGTTTAGTAGAAAACAAACTTGAGACAAGCGTCCAATTGTTATATCTTTTATCAGATTTTATGGATATATATAGTCAAGAAACTAATAAAGATAAAAAAAATAATCTATTGAATGATGTATTAATTGATACTAAATTTTATGATATTGGATTTATTAATTTAAATGGAGATGTAGTAACTGCTAATAACAATTATTATGATGTTAAAAATAAAAAGTTTTTCTATGAGATTATAAGTGGAAAAAAATATTATTTTGAATATGAATTTGATGAACAAATTAATGAATATATATTTTACATAGCTATACCTACATACCAAGATAAAAAGATTACAGGAGTTATTTTTGCCAAAGAGGGAGCTAGTGAAGTAGTAGGGTATTGTGATCATCAGGAAAATATAGGTGAAATGGACAAGTATATTTTACATTCTGATGGAACGATTATTTGTAAAAATAATTCTAGTGGATTTAATATTGGAGAAAATTTCTTTAATGAATTAAATGACTACAATAAGAATAATAAAATTTTAGATATACAAAATAAAATAAAAAATAAACAAAGTACAATTAACTTGTTAAATTATAAAGATGGATCCCAAATAGTGTCTATTTATCCTATTAAATATACAGAAGATTTTTATTCTATTACTTCTGTTGATTCAAAACTTATTAAGCAGAGTGTAGCTAGTATTGAAAAAGGAAGTTTTATTTTGATAGTACTATTTCTATTTTTAATAGAATTTAGTTTGTTTTTATTGTTAGTATATAGAGAAAAAAATAAAAAATTAAAAGAAGAAAATTATAGAAAGAAAAGATTTTTATCTAATATTAGTCATGAGATAAGAACACCAATGAATGGAGTTATTGGTTCTGTAGAGCTAGCTTTAAAGAATAAAGATAATCAACAAAAATTACAGTATTATTTGAATAATACACTAATTGCATCTAATAATTTATTAAATTTATTTGATGATTTATTAACCATGACTAAAGGAAAATTAGGTGAACTTAGACTATATGAGGAATGTGTAAGTGTTAGAGAAATAATTCAAAAGGTAAACTCAATAGTTTTACCAATTTTAGAGCAAAAGAAAAAAAGATATACCATAGATATAAGTTCTTTAGAAGATATTAGCGTAATATGTGATAAAAATAAGATAGTACAGATATTAATTAATTTAATTATTAATTCATCAAAGTTTACTGAAGAGAATGGAGAAATCCATTTATCTATTAAACTTATAAAAATTAAATCTAATAACATCGGCCAATTTGTATTTTCAGTAGAGGACAATGGAATAGGAATGACAAAAGAATTTATGCATAAGATGTTTCGTCCTTTCACTCAAGCAGATGAGTTTAACTCTAAGCATAATGGTGGAGCAGGTTTAGGGTTATCAATAACAAAATCAATTGTGGATTTAATGGGGGGAGAAATTGAAGTAGAAAGTGAATTAGCCCATGGAACTAGGTTTGATATTACATTACCATTAAAAATTATAGATTCTAATCTTATAAATGTAAGTTGTTACAAAAATTTTTCTAATATAGGACAAGGTAAAAGAGTACTACTTGCTGAAGATGATGAGATAAGTAGAATTATAGAATGTGAACTTTTAAATAGCCTGGGATTTGAGGTTGATGCTGCTATTAATGGAAAAGAGGCATATAAAAAGTTTATTGATTCAGATAAGGATTATTATGATCTTATACTAATTGACCATATAATGCCAGAAATGAATGGCTATGAGTGCTGTAATAAAATACGTAATAGCAATCATTGGAATGCAGAAAGTATTATAATACTTGGTATGACTGCAGGTTCATTAAATAAAAGTGAGAAATTAATTAGTAAATCTGGGGTAAATGATTGTTTAACTAAGCCAATTAATAAGAGTGTATTTATAGAAAAGTTAGAAAAAGTTTTTTAATAAATATTTAGGTATAATTGAGGGGAATGAATAATGAAATTTAGATTTATATGTTATAAAGATGCAATGATAAGATTACAAGGAGATAATGTATTGTTTTTTAATTTGTTGAAAAAGTTTAGTGAGAGTTATGGGGAGTATATTAAGAGGATAGAATCTTTAATTAATAATTCAGATTATATAGAGGCATATGAAGTGACCCATTTAATTAAAGGAACTGCTGCTAATTTAAGTATGAAAAATTTAGAGGTGGTAAGTGACAAACTTTGTTATGCGTTAAGTGATGCAGATGAAGTTGCTATTGAAAGTTATTTAGTTAAGTTTAAAAGAGAGTTTGAGTATGTTTTGGATGAAATAAAGGAGTATTTAAGTGTTGGAGGTGACTTATGAAGAATGTTTTGTTTTTGCTAAATAACTTACATGGGTATGTACATATAATTCGTGAATTAATGGACTCCAATATTAATGTTAATATAATTAGCGCTTATAATACTCAGATTATTTCAGCTTTACCTAAGGATTTTTATGAAATAATAATTGTTGAAGATATTAATGAAAATAATTTTTCGCTTAACTGTGCCAAATTATTAAAAAGAACATGTAAAGAAAGTGATATAATACTAATTTCTGATAATAAGGAAGCTTACTTAGATACAGAAATATTAAAAATAATATCAAAAAAGTTTTTTTTAGAGAGGTATAGAAAAGTACTAGAGTCATGTAAAGTTAAATGGATAGAGAAGATGAATAATCCTAAGGTAGAAAATAATAATTTTATTGAAGAAGATAAGAATATTATTATAGTTGATGATGATTCAATATCATTAGCCATATTAGACAATATTCTAACTATAGAGGGATATAATGTAGAGCCTTTTGATTCAGCAAATGATGCTATAAGACATCTAAGTTTTATTGAAAATAGTGAAAAGAAAGTAAGTTTATTTATATTAGACTTAATTATGCCTAATATAGATGGATTTAAACTATTAAGGAAAATACGAGAATATAATAATTTTAGAAATGTTCCAATATTAATTGTTTCGTCAATAAGTGATAAAAGAGTGGTAGCACAAGCAGCTAAATATGGAGTAAGTGGATATATATTAAAACCATTCAATAGAATTGATGTTAAAAATAAAATAAAGTCAGTAATAATTCAATAGATTTAATAAAAGGAGTAGTTTATACTGCTCCTTTTATTGTAAGTATATAAATGATATAATCTCTATGTAAATATTTACTTTGTGTTTACAGCAAAAGATAATAGGGGGAAGTAATATGAGAGAAAAAACTAGTGAAGATAGTATATATAATTTTATTACTAACGTCTGTAGAGAACAGGAAAGAAAAAATGGAATTATAACTGGTTGCGATACCAATTATATTGCAGAGGGTATGAAGTTAAAAAGATCCAATGTAAGTGCGGTTTTAAATAAGTTATGTAGAGAAGAAAAACTAATAAAAATAAAAGGGAAACCTGTTATCTATAAAATAACTGAAGAATTATTAATTGAAAATAAGTTAGATGAAATTCAGGTAGATGAAGTTTCTGTATTTGATGAATTAATTGGAAGTGAAGATAGTTTAAAGGGATGCATTTTACAAGCTAAAGCAGCTATAATGTATCCTCCAAGGGGATTACATACTTTGTTGCTTGGAGAAACAGGGGTAGGGAAGACACTATTTGCAGAAACAATATATAAATATGCTAAATCAACTAAAGTATTAGATGAAGAGGCTCCTTTCATTTCGTTTAACTGTGCTGATTATGCAAACAATCCTCAATTATTACTTTCTTATTTATTTGGTGTAAAAAAAGGAACATATACAGGAGCGAATGAAGATAGAGAGGGGATTGTAGAAAAGGCAAATGGAGGAATATTATTCTTAGATGAAATTCATAGATTACCTCCAGAAGGACAGGAAATTCTATTCTACCTAATTGATAAAGGGGAGTATCGTCCCTTAGGAGAAGTAGAAAAATATAAAAAGGTTGATTTACTAATTATATGTGCAACAACTGAAAAGAAAGAGAAAGTTTTATTAAGTACGTTTAGTAGAAGAATACCTATGACTATTTCAATACCATCTCTTACAGAGAGAACATATAAAGAAAGATTTAAGCTAATAAGTGAATCATTTTATATGGAAGCAAAGAGAGTAAATAGGGAAGTAGTAGTAACGCCTGAAGCTATAAAAAGCCTTTTATTATACAATTGTACAGGAAATGTTGGACAACTTATGAATGATATTCAGCTTGGTTGTGCCAATGCCTTTTTAAGCAGTATGGTAAATAGAAATAAAGAGATAGTAGTAGATATTAATCAATTCCCTGATTATGTTAAAAGGGGAATACTAAATTATAAATCAAATAAAAAAGCGATAGATAAAATAGTAATTGAAAAGAGCTTATTTAAGTTTACAGGGGATAAAGAAAAGCCAATTGAATCTATAAGAGAATCAGAAAATAGTCTTGTTACATTATATAATAGCCTTGAAAATCGTATGGAGCAGCTTAAGAATAGAGGATTAAATAAAGATGATATCTATATGATTATGAGCATGGATATAGATAAATATTTTAAAAATTATATATATAAAATTTCTACAGATATTAATAAAGAAGAAATATCTAAGATTGTAGATGGTGTTCTGATAAAAATGGTAGAAGATTTTATGGAATGTGTAGGAATAAGATTGAAGAGGGTATTTACAAAGCAAATATTCTATAGTCTGTGTCTTCATATTAGTACCTCTATTGAAAGAATTAAGCAAGGAAGATTTATTGTTAATCATAAGTTACAAGAAATACAAACTAATCATAGTAAAGAATTTGAAATATGCTTAGAGTTGGCGCATAACATAGAAAAGGTATATGAGATTAGTATTCCTAAGGATGAAGTTGGTTTTATAACAATGTTCATAACTGAAGAATATACAAATAGTAATGAATATGTAGATAATAAGCCAAGAGTGCTTATTGCTATGCATGGTGATAGTACAGCAACATCTATGAAGAATGTTGTAAATAGGTTACTTGGAAGCAATAATACTTATTCATATGATATGGATTTAGATAAATCTACAAAGGAAGCTTATGAAGATATAAAAGAAATAGTTAAAAATATTGATGAAGGTTCTGGAGTAATTCTTTTAGTAGATATGGGATCTTTAGATAGGTTCGGAGATTTAATTTATAGTGAAACTGGAATAAAGATTAAAGTAATAAATATGGTAAGTACTCTTATTGCCATAGAAGTTGCAAGAAAAGCACTAATTAATAACGATATTGAAGAAATATATAAAGATACTATTGATAATATTAAATATACATTTAGTTATGATGACACAAATTATAATAGGCATGAATATAAAAAAGAGAATATAATAGTTACTTTATGTATTACTGGCGAAGGTGCTGCAGTTAAGCTTAAGAGTATGATAGAAAACAATAAAGTGGTTAATGATAAAAACATTGATATTTATGCTATGTCTATATTAGATAGAGAAGATATGTTAATTAAGATAAAAAGACTTTCAAATGAAAAAAATATTATAGCTATTGTGGGCAGTGTAAATCCAGATATATATGGAATACCATTTGTTCCATCAAGTGAATTATTTAGTAATGAAGGATTTAATAAAATAGAAAAACTTATTGAGATGGAGTCTTCTAAGTTTACACCTATAAATAAAGGTAAAGACGATACAGAAGATATGTGTGGCAAAATAATTGAGGCATTTAAAGGGGAAATAAAAACTTATGATTTAGCTTCTACTAAAGATGAGTTGATTCAATTTATTTATAATGTTGAAGAAAAGTTTGGATTAACTCTGAATTTAGATACTATAGTAGGTGTAATAATGCATATGATATCTAGCATTGATAGAATTAAACTTGGGGAACATGTAGAAAAGCATATAGATAGAGATAAGCTTACAATAGATAAGGAAGGGATAAGTAAAATAAAAGAAGTTTTAAAGCCAATAGAAAAGAAATGCGATATGGAATTTGTTGATGATGAAATTTGTTATGTATACACATTAATTAAAAACCTATAGTATATGTGTATAAAACAATGTGTATATTTGGAATCATGATGTGTATATTTTAGATTTGATCAGTATAATTAGAAAATACACATGAAATTAATAAAAAATATTAATATTTAGAGATGCTGTAAATACAGGGTTTACAGCATCTTTTTTGTTTTTTATATAAGAAAAAATAAAGTTGTAGAAGTGTATGGCATGGATATTGCTATATAAAAATAATGTAAATGATATCATTAATGTTTTGTTTGGAGGAATTATAAATGAAAATTTTATTGATTTGCGCAGCTGGAATGTCGACAAGTTTAGTAAAGAAAAAAATTGTAGCTGCTTTTGGTCCAGAAGAAGAAGGATGGACAATAAATGCAGAAGCATATGAAAAATTAGAATCAGTAATAAAAGATTACGATGTTATATTACTAGGACCACAAATTGCTTATAAAAAAGATCAACTTTTAGAAATAGCTAATAAGTACAATAAACCACTTAGTACAATAAACCCAGTTGATTATGGTATGGGCAATGGAGCTAATATATTAGAACAAATTAAGAAAATGATTAATGAATAGTCTTAAATGATAGGAGGAAATAAAATGAATAGTTTTATGGAAAAGTTAGAAAATGGGTTAAACTAAATATTTAATGCCGCTAGCAGACAAAATAAATAGAAACAAAGTTATGACAGCAATAAAGGAAGGTATGATGTCTTCACTTCCTGTAACGTTAATAGCATCAGTAGCACTTATTTTAAGTAACTTCCCATTCTTAAGTGATTTTGCGCCAAGCGTAGATGCTATATTAAAGAAGATATTTTCACCAATAAGTCCTATTACATTGGGATTACTAGCTATATATGTAATTATAGGTACAGCAAGAAGTTATTCTAAACAAAAAAATATAGATCCACTTTATGGTATTATGTGTGCTTTAGCTTCATTTTTATTAGTAACTCCATTTACAGCAGTTACAGATGTAATTGTAAATGGTGAAACTATTAAAGGGGCAATTGTAAATGGACTTATTCCAACTAATGTATTAGGGGCATCAGGGGTATTTCCAGCATTATTAGTTACTTTTATATCAATAAGTGTTTTAGCATATTTACATCACAAAGATTTTACAATAAAAATGCCAGATTCAGTTCCTGAAAATGTAGCAAAACCATTCTTATCAATTATTCCATTTGGTGGTGCTATATTAGTTGCACTTGCTATTAGATTAATATTTGAAGTGACTCCATTTGGTACATTACAAAACTGTGTTGATACAATTATTACAAAACCATTCTTAAGTTTTGGTAATAACATATGGGTATTCTTATTCATACTTATCGTAGCGCAAGTACTTTGGTTCTTTGGAATTCATGGAACAAATTTAGTTTTAAATACTGTATGGCAACCAATTGCAATGGTAGCAATGGCAGCAAACTTAGAAGCATTTAATGCAGGAGAACCATTACCATATGTTTTAACAGCAGCATTTACTTGTTTTACAGGACAAGCTAAATTATCAGAGATAGTTGCTTTATGTGTTGTTGGTAAGTCAAAACAATCAAAGGCTATAGGTAAATTATCATTAGTACCAGCACTATTCAATATACACGAACCATTTGTATTTGGTTTACCAGTAATCATGAATACTACATTAATGCTTCCATGGATATTTGTTGAAGCACTACAAGCTGGGTTAGCTTACTTATTAGTAATTTTAACAGGAGCAATTCCAATATTCCAAGCACCATGGACTTGTCCTCCAATTATACAACAATTAATTGCGACTAACTTCAATCCTTGGTCTGTAGTTATAACAATAGCCACTTTTGTATTAGGATTTGTTATATGGGTACCATTTATGAAATTATTAGATAAGCAATACTTAGCAGCTGAAAAAGAACAAGAAGCTTCAGGAGACTCTGTATAAGCATAAAAACTGTTTAGAACAAGGAGAAAAGACAATGGATCAAGAATTAATAGCACTAAATTTAATATCAAACTCTGGAACAGCAAGAACAAAAGCGTTTGAAGCACTTCACAAGGCAAGAGAAGGAAAATATGAGGAAGCAAAAATGTTGTTAAAAGAATCTGAAGAAAGTTCTTTACTTGCCCATAATGCACAAACAGAGTTATTACAAGCAGAAGCGAATGGAGATAATTCTAATTACAGTATTATTATGGTTCATGCTCAAGATCATTTAATGACATCTATTTTAGCTAAAGAGTTAATAGAAGAGATGGTAACAATGTACAAAGAATTGAAAAAATAAAATTAACTTTAAGGGGTAGAAATACATTAATGTAATTTCTATTCCTTAAAGGGCTATATAAATAAATATTAAGGCGGTGTAGCAATGAATAAAGCAGAATTACAAAAAATATTTGATGACTTAACATTAAAAGAAAAAATATACCAACTAGTTCAATTATCAGGAGAATTTTTTAAGTCAGACGCTTTAGCAGTAGGGCCAAAACAAAAGTTAGGAATAGATCAAGAAGTAGTAGATAATGTGGGATCAATATTTAATGTATTTGGAGCAGAGCAATTAATAAAGATACAAAAAGAGTATTTAGAAAAGAGCAGACATAAAATTCCGCTATTATTTATGGCTGATATTATAAATGGATATAAAACAACATATCCAGTACCACTTGCTTTAGGATGTACATGGAATCCTAAATTAGTAAAAGAAGGTATGAGTAACACTGCAGAAGAAGCAGCAGTTACAGGAATTCACATAACATTTTCACCTATGGTTGACTTGGTTAGAGATGCTAGATGGGGAAGAGTAATGGAATCTACAGGTGAAGATAATTATTTAAACTGTGAATTTGCAAAGGCATTTGTTGAAGGATATCAAGGTGATTTAAATCCAGATAAAAATATAGCATCTTGTGTAAAACACTTTGCAGCTTATGGTGCACCAGAAGGTGGAAGGGAATACAATACCGTTGATATGTCTGAAAGAAGATTAAGAGAAGATTATCTGCCAGCTTATAAAGCAGCTGTTGATAGTGGATGTGAGCTTGTTATGACATCATTTAACACAGTTGATGGCATTCCAGCATCAGGTAATAAGTGGCTTATGAGAGATGTGTTAAGAGAAGAATGGGGCTTTAATGGAGTAATAATTTCAGATTATGCTGCAATTCAAGAACTTATAGCTCACGGAGTTGCAGAAGATGATAGAGAAGCAGCAAAGCTTGGCATTGAAGCTGGTGTTGATATAGATATGAAGACACCTGTTTACTCAAATCAGCTTGAAGGCTTGGTTAAAGATGGGGTTATTAGTGAAGAACTTATTGATGAAGCAGTATGGCGTATTTTAAATCTTAAAAATAAGCTTGGATTATTTGAAAATCCATATAGAGGAGCGAATATTGATAAAGAAAAAGAAGTAATCTTATCACCAGAAAAGCGTAAGCTTGCTAGAAAAATTTCAGGTGAGTCAATAGTATTACTTGAGAATAATGGTGTATTACCACTTTCAAAGGATAAAAAGGTTGCTCTTATAGGACCATATGGTGAAAGTAGAGTGTTATCTGGTTCGTGGGCTATTAATAGTAATCCGAAAGATGTTACACCGCTAATGGATGCAATAAAGGAAAAGATATCAGAAGAGAATTTCACATATGCAAAAGGGTGTGAAATGATTGAAGATAAATCTATATTAGGTGGGTTTGGTAGAGCTGTAGAAGAAGAAAAAATAGAGTTTGATCCACAAAAAGATATAGATGAAGCAATTGAAGCTGCAAAAAAATCTGATGTTGTTATTATGGCTTTAGGTGAACATCCTCTTCAAAGTGGAGAAGGTGGTAGTAGAACAGAACTATCCATAGAAAAGATACAGTTAGAATTATTAAAAAAAGTAAGAGCATTAGGAAAGCCAGTAGTATTAGTGATATTTAATGGAAGACCACTTGTGTTAACTAATGTAGTAGAGAAAGTTGATGCAATTGTAGAAGCATGGTTCCCAGGAACAGAAGGGGGAAATGCAGTTGCAGATGTTATATTTGGAGATGTTAATCCATCAGGAAAATTAACTATGAGCTTCCCAAGAAGAGTAGGGCAAGCACCTCTTTACTATAATGAATTTAATACAGGAAGACCTGCAAAAACTTCTATTCACAATTCAAGATTTACTTCTAGATATATAGATGTAGAAAACAGTCCATTATATCCATTTGGATATGGATTATCTTACACTAAATATGAGTATGGGGATATTAACTTAAATTCAGATAAACTAACTAATGATGGTGAAATAATAGCTACTATAAAGGTGAAAAATGTAGGTAGCGTGGCAGGATTAGAAACAGTTCAATTATATATTCAAGATATAAAGGGTAGCGTAGTAAGACCAGTTAAGGAACTTAAAGGATTTATGAAGGTTGAGCTACAACCAGGTGAAGAGAAAGAGGTTAAATTCACAATAAATGAAGAAATGTTAAGATTCTATACTGCTAGTATGGAATTTAAATCAGAACCAGGAAAGTTCAAACTATATATAGGATGTAATTCATCAGAAGTTAAAGAAACTAACTTTGAACTACTTTAATTAAG
The DNA here is from genome assembly GCF_015669365.1 of Clostridium sp. 1001283B150210_160208_E6. NCBI lineage: Bacteria > Bacillati > Bacillota > Clostridia > Eubacteriales > Clostridiaceae > Clostridium > Clostridium sp. 1001283B150210_160208_E6. The sequence continues at coordinate 63,008 of NZ_JADPAA010000017.1, forward strand.
GGGGAGTTAATATGAGTTTTCCAGAAGGATTTTTATGGGGAGGAGCAACAGCTGCAAACCAATGTGAAGGAGCATATAACGAAGGTGGAAGAGGACTAGCAAATGTAGATATAACACCACATGGAAAGAATCGTTTTAAGGTTATGCTAGGTTTAGATAATACATTAGACTTTCATGAAGAAGAATACTATCCAGCTAAGGTTGGTATAGATATGTACCATCATTTTAAAGAAGATATAGCTTTATTTGGAGAAATGGGCTTTAAGGTTTATAGAATGTCTATAGCTTGGTCAAGAATTTTTCCGAATGGAGATGAAGAAACTCCTAATGAAGAAGGGCTAAAATTCTATGAAGACCTATTTAAAGAATGTCATAAATACGGAATTGAGCCTTTAGTTACAATAACACATTTTGACTGTCCTATTCATCTAATTAAGAAATATGGTGGTTGGAAAAATAGAAAGCTTGTAGGCTTCTATGAAAATTTATGTAGAGTTTTATTTACAAGATATAAAGGATTAGTAAAGTATTGGTTAACTTTCAATGAAATAAATATGATACTTCATGCACCATTTATGGGAGCAGGATTATTAATTGAGAATAAAGAAACAGAAATGAAGGATAAATATCAAGCTATTCATCATGAGCTAGTGGCAAGTGCTTTAGCAACAAAGATAGCCCATGAAATTGATCATAATAATATGGTTGGATGTATGCTTGCTGCAGGAAACACTTATCCTTATACTTGTAAACCAGAGGATGTATGGAAGGCAATGGAAAAGGATAGAGAAGGTTATTTCTTTATAGATGTACAAGCAAGGGGACAGTATCCTAATTATGCTCTAAAGAAGATGAAAAGAGAAGATACTATGCCTGCAATGGAAGAAGGAGATTTAGAGCTATTAAAGAATAATACTGTAGACTTTGTATCATTCTCATACTATTCAAGTAAAGTTGCAAGTACTGAAGAAATGGCTCCAACCACTGAGGGAAATGTATTTGCATCTGTTAAAAATCCATATTTAAGTGCTAGCGAGTGGGGATGGCAAATAGATCCACTTGGATTAAGAATTACATTAAATTCTATTTATGATAGATATCAAAAGCCATTATTTATTGTAGAAAATGGATTAGGAGCTAAGGATATAATTGAAGAGGATGGTTCAATTAATGACGATTATCGTATTGAATATATAAGAGAACATATTAAAGCTATGCATGATGCTATTGAAATAGATGGAGTAGAATTACTTGGATATACAACTTGGGGATGTATTGACTTAGTTTCAGCTTCTACTGGAGAAATGTCAAAACGTTATGGTTTCATATATGTGGATAGAGATGATGAAGGAAATGGAACATTAGAAAGAAGAAAGAAAAAATCTTTTGATTGGTATAAAAAAGTTATTTCATCAAATGGTGAAAGCTTAGAATAATATAGAAAGTAGTTCATAAGCTCTTAAGCTTATGAGCTACTTTTTTTATTCTTTAGGAAAATATAAAATTTTAATTAGCTATAAATTAAAGTTATAATTACAATTTCATATTAAAAAATATAAAATTAGTGATAATAATTTTATAATTTCCTTACATTTAGTAGGAGTGGGGTGAGATATTTGTTTTGGTGTGACTTAGAGCTTACGACGGAACGAGCAAAATAAATATCCCCTATCTTTTTTTATTAGCGATGTTTTTATATTTATTTGTTAGTAGTGGCAAAAAGTTTGGGAGTTAAGTTACATTTAAGCTTCAAGTATATTGTAGAAATTAATGGATTTAATGTAAAATAAATATAAAATGAAAATTATTATAATTTATATGTGTCGAAAAATGCTTATTTATGTTGGGAAAAATAAATAAAAATGATATAATTATGTAAAGAATATTTAAGTGTTCACAAGGAGTACCTATGATTGGGAAAATAACAAAAAATATAGTTTGTTACATAACAAAAGGAAACCATTTTACAAAAGAGCAGTCAGAAGAAATGGAGTATACTTTAAAAGTATTACTATATGAAATAATAAAAATTATTTTTGAAGTTTTATTATTTTATATCATTGGATATAGCGAAGAAGTAATAATGATTATTTTAGTTATGGTATTTATAAAGCCATTTATAGGAGGATACCATGAATCTACACAATTTCGATGCTTTATTGTAACAGTTATAATAGAATTATTCATAATAATTTTAGCTATAACTAACCAACTAAATTTTATCAGCAAATTAATTTTAGGAGTTATAAATATATTCTGTATATATCATAGGGCACCTATTATTAATGACAAAATGCCCATGAAAAAGGAAGAGAGTATAAAAAGAAATAGAAAAATAGGGATTACTAACGTATTTATATTAACTTCTTTAGCCATTATTTTTTTTAACGATAGGTTATCCTCTGTAATAATGTGGACAATCACTGTATTAACAATGTTGATGTTTAATAAAAAGTAATATAAGTTTGCAAAGGAGGGAGAGTTTTGAAGATTAGAAAGAATATAGGAAGTTTAATTTTACTTTTAGCTACTGTAGTTATATCAGGTTCAGCATCTATGTTCGGTATAGGTGTTGAAGATATGCCAGACTCTATGAAAAATAAAAGATAAAACAAGTTTAGGAGAGATTAATTTTGACTTTAATTATAGCTGACATAATAAATAGTATTCTTCAAGCATTAGTATTTATAATATTACCTAATTATTGTGTAAAGGATAAATATAAAAATAAAAGTGGTAGTGTTATATTAGCTGTTATTTTAGTATGGCTAGGATTACAAATAGTAATGAAATTTCTGGGTAACTCAAGCATAAGTATTATAATGAGTCATTTAGTCCCTTTTGTTATTGTATTGATGTTTTACAGAAGGGATAAAATTAGTGTAACCATATCCTATAGTATTTTATATTTAGTAGGTGGATTATCAGCCCTAATTAGTAGTAAGCTTTATTGGGCCTTTATTCAACCTATGTTACCTAAAGGGTACACAGAACTAGGGTTAGTAGTGTTTATATACGGTATAAATTATATACTTTTTTTATTAATTCTTATGAATAAGAAAATATTCTATAAATTATATAGAGTAATTAAAAGTAGAAATATTTCAATCATATTTTTAGTTTTATTGACAGTATTATTAGATTTACTTCTGTCTTTTGATAAGATAGTTAATTGGAGTGATGATCCTATGTATAGAGGCTATGTGTTTACAATAATAGTATTAGCTTTTGTAGGTGCAACATTGTATTTTGCTTCAATAGAAAAAAGGTCAAGAGAGATAAGAAATTTAAATGATGCATTAGAAGAAAGAATAAAAGAGCTAAATAAGATAAAACATGATTATGGAGCACAAATTTCATATTTATATGGATTACACTTAATGAAGCGTTATGAAAGAGTAGGAGAATTGTTAAAGGATATAATTAATGGACATAATAGTATAGATACAGCAATAGAAGTATCAAATAATTCGGATTCAGTAATAGCTATAATTACTAAAGGAATTAGGCATACAGGAATTAAGGTTATATTAGATGAACATGCAGATTTAAATGATATTGAGATGACAGAATTTGAATTGCAAAAAGTTCTCTCTAATATTATTAGTAATGCAGTAACAGCAATGGATGGACAAGGTATATTAGCTATTAGAACATTTGAAAAATTTAATGATATAGTTATATGTATTCAAAATAATGGACCTATGATAGAAGATGAAGTAATAGATAAAATTTTTCAATCAGGCTTTTCTACTAAGGATAATTCAAATAGAGAGCATGGGTTTGGGTTAGCTATAGTTAAAGAAACTATAGAGAAATGTAAAGGTAAAATATCAGTAACTAGTGATATTGAAAAAACAGAGTTTATTATAACTATACCAAGAAAAGATAAATAAGTTTATTGGAAATCGCTTTGCGATTTCTTTTTTTATGTCTAGGAAAGTATAAAATTTTAATTAGTTATAAATCAAAGGAGTTACTATAATTTCATATTAAAAAATATAAAATCAAGTATAATAATTTCTTTACCTTTAGTATGAGTGGGATGGATATTTGTTTTGATGTGACTTGGAGCGCAACGACGGAACAAGCAAAATAAATATCTACCCCACCTTTTTTATTTAAGAAGATATTAAATAAATTTATATAAAAATAGTGTAAGATTTAATTAGGATATTCGTTATTAATAGTAGAGGCCTCTTGAAAGGAGTTTTTGTATGAAAATAAATGAAGAAAATTATTTAATAGAGCTCTGCAAGAAAAATGAAAAGGCATTAGAGTACATCATAGACAAATACTCTGCTATTGTAAACGGAGTTGTAAGAAAGGTATTACTTCCTTTAGAAAACAATGGGTTAATAGAAGAATGTATATCAGATATTTTCTTTAGTGTTTGGAACAATATAGATAAGTTTAGTGGAGAAAATGAAAAATTTAAGAATTGGATAGCAGGAATTAGTAAGTACAAGGCCATTGATTATTATAGAAAGTATAGTAATGAAAAGTATAAGACAAGTGATATAGATAAACATACTTTAAAAGATAACAAGTCTATAGAGGAAGATATAATTATAGGAATTGAAACTAGAAGGGTATTAGATTTAATAAATCTTCTTAAGGAACCAGATAAAAGTATATTTGTTATGAAGTTTTTATTTGGATATAGTTCTAGAAAAATATCAGAAAAGTTAGGTATAGGGGAAGGGACTATAAACACTAAAGTGAGTAGGGCAAGGAAGAAGCTTAGAGCTAAGTATAATACTACTTTAGAGGAGGTAGAAAATTATGAGTAATGATAAGGATATATATGAAGTGTTAAATGATATAGAATTTGATATAACCTCAGAAATGGAAATACCTATGGATGATATTCAAAAGAAAAGGCTTAAGAAGCAGCTAAAGAATAGGGTAAGAAGCACAAGAAGGTCAAAGAGATTAAAGATTGCTTTAGTAGCTAGTTTGGCAGTTGTATTTATGTTGGTTTCACCAATGGGAAGGGGTGTAGTAGCTAAGATAAAGGAAGCTTTGTTCTTTAATCCAGGATTAGGACTAGTTAGTACAAGTGAGGAAGTATACGTATTAAAGGAGCCTATAGTAACTAATATTGATGGAAAAGAAGCCTTGATAAAGAGTGTAATGAGCAAAGAAAATGAAGTAAGTATAGGGATTTGGATAGAATGTGGTTTTAATAATTCAAAAATAGAAGAAGAAAAGTATATAAACTCTTTAAAAGATAAGTTTAGTATAAGGCTTCCTAATGGAGAGTTAGTAAAAACAGATGTGTATTCAATAGGAAGTGATGGAATAAGGAGTTCCTTTAATCAAAGCTATAAAACTGAAGGGATAGTTAAAGAGTTTACTTTGGTAAGTGATAATAAAGATATTATTAGTATTTCATTAGTAGAAGGAGATAAGTTATATAAATATAGTGATGTTGGAGGAAATAGTAAAGATAGTGGCATTATGATTGGAGGTAATAAGTATATTTTTGAAGGAGACACTTATGTATCTCTATGGAATAAGGAAAATATTAATATTCAATCCAATATTTTTTATCCTAAAGATTACTTTTCAATTTCAGATGATAAAGGTAAAACTTATAATGTAAATTCTTCTACCTACTCAGGACAAGGAAATGAGTTTGTAATAGATGGAGAAGTAAGATCAAATTTAAATATTAATATAAATAGGGTAGAGGTAGACTATAACTTAGTAAACATGCCAAAGATAAAAGTTAAGATTCCTGAAAAGGGAGAAACAATAGAGATAAATAAAGAGATTTATTTAGAAGATATAGATGAAAAGATTTTATTAAAGTCCATAAAAGGAACAGAAAAATCAGTAGAACTATATTTTGATGTAAAGAAATTTAAAAAGGAAGATTCACAGATAGTCTTATTAAATGCAAGTTTCCGTAACCATGGTTGTATTGGTTCAGAGGATGGTTCTCCTATAATTATGAGTTTTGATTATGAAGACTTAAAACTATCAGAAAGAATAACTAGAAGGTTAGATTTCCAGCTTAGTGGAGTAGATTTATATAAGGCTGGAGATTGGAACTTTACAATAAGATAGTTTTTTAGTAACAAAAAGGGGCTGTATCAGATTAAGGTTTTTTACCTTAGGCTGATACAGCCTTATTTTTATAATTTTAAATTTTATTCAT
>NZ_JADPAA010000018.1:0-45100 GCF_015669365.1 Clostridium sp. 1001283B150210_160208_E6
GAGGTGTAAGTGCAGTAATGTATGTAGCTGACTGATACTAATAGGTCGAGGGCTTGACCAAGTAAAGATATTTCAATGATTATGTGCAATTTTCAGAGAACAACTCTGAAAAAAGAATATTTGGTGATGATGGCATAGAGGAAACACTCCTTCCCATACCGAACAGGAAAGTTAAGCTCTATAGCGCCGATGGTACTGCATGGGAGACTGTGTGGGAGAGTAGGACGTTGCCAAGTAATGTGGCTCGATAGCTCAGTCGGTAGAGCAGAGGACTGAAAATCCTCGTGTCCCTGGTTCGATTCCTGGTCGAGCCACCAGGTATGGCGCTATAGCCAAGTGGTAAGGCAGAGGTCTGCAAAACCTTTATCCCCGGTTCAAATCCGGGTGGCGCCTCCAAAGAAAAACCTGTAAGCAAAAGCTTACAGGTTTTATTTTTTTATAATAAAAAGTTATCTTTAATAATTAACTTCATGTTTTTATTATTGAAGTAAGCTCGAGAGCCTATAGGTATTGTTATATTAGGGTAGCTATGGCCAAAGGGTGCACCCATAATAAGGGGTATATTAAGAGGAAGAAGACGATTAAGTATAACTTCCTCAGTGGTAAGACTTCTATCATAATTATGAAGTGTACAATCGGTAAGATGTCCTATAATAATGCCATTACAATCATGTAGTTTTCCGCTATTTATTAAATGTGTAAGCATCCGATCAATACAATAGGGAGCTTCATTAACTTCTTCTATTAATAATATAGAATCCTTTGTATTGATTTCGTATTTAGTTGAAAGTGACGAACAGATAATTGATAAATTTCCACCAACTAACCTACCTTTAAATGAAGATAAGTTATATGTAGATATATTTGGATTTAGATCTAATAAATCATACGAGAAATCTTTGGTATTACAAGTAGATGTTTTTAAAAAGTATCTCTTTGTAAGTTCATCATTAAAGTCTGATGTTATCATAGGACCATGAAAGGTGATTAAACCTAAATTAGCAAAATAGTTAAGTAGGAGAGTTATGTCGCTATATCCACAGAAGAATTTAGGATTCTGTATTATAACCTTTTTATCTAGATAAGAGATTAATCTAGCTGTGCCGTACCCTCCTCTAAGACATACTATTCCATCAATGGATGAATCTAAAAACATATCATGTAAGTCCTTTGCCCTATCACTATCCAAACCAGCTAAATGACCATATTTATTATATATGTGAGGAGCTAGCTTTATCTTAAAGCCCAATTCTTTAAATTCACATATCTTCTTATCAATTTTATCTTTATTTTCAGGTGAAGCAGGAGCAATAACTCCAATTGTAGATGCTGAAGTAAGCTTTTTACCTTTTAACATAAAAACCTCCAAAAAAAGAGAGCATTACCGCTCTCTTTTGTTTTTTATTATATTTTATGCTTTAAGTAAAAATGTGTTAACTGAACATATCTTTTTTGTATAATATAAATGCTACTAATCCACAAATACTAAATGTTATCCCCATAACTAACAAGAATGCGTATGGTTCATGTTGAAAAGGTAAGTCTACATTCATACCATATATACCAGACATTATGGTTGGGATAGCCATTAATATAGTAACAGAGGCTAAAACTTTCATTACTATATTAAGGTTATTAGAAATAACTGAAGCAAAGAAGTCCATAGTACTAGCTAATATGTTACTATATATTTCTGTCATTTCTATAGCCTGCTTATTTTCAATTATAACATCCTCTAATACATCTTTATCTTCAGAATACTTTTGCATTACTTCAACTTTAAGTAGCTTTTCTAAGGTGATTTCATTAGCTTTTAAGGATGTAGAGAAATAAACCAATGATTTTTCGAGAGAATGTAACTGTATAAGTTCTCTATTCTTCATAGATTTATGAAGTCTCTTTTCAATCATTAAACTTTTCTTATCTATTTGTCTTAGATATAAAAGATAATATGTAGATATTCTATTTAATATCTGCAATATAAATCTTGATTTTTTAAATGTAAAGAATGATTTGATTTTACCGTTTATGAAATCAGTAAGAACTTTACTATTTTTCAAACACACTGTTATAAGGAAGTTTTCTGTATGTATAATAGCTAAAGGATATGTATCATACGTTAGTGAGTTATCCTCCATCTCTGTAAAAGGAATATCTACTATAACTATCATATTACCATCTTCTATATCAATTCTTGAAGTTTCTTCATCATCTAATGGCGCTTTTAAGAATTCTAGAGGTACGTTAGTTTTCTTAGATATAAGAAGTAGTTCTTCGTCAGAAGGTGCAACTACATTTATCCAACATCCAGTTTCAATATTATCTAGCAGAGTAAGAAAAGAATTATTCTCACTGGAACTTTTATATATTTGAATCATATTAAAGACCTCCTATTTTATACATGTTTATTATACTATTTTATAAATAATAATTAAAGTAAAAGGATAAAAAGGTTATCATTTTAAAAATAGTAATAAAGTAGAGTAAAATAGATGTTTATTATGATATTAGCTAATAAACCATATTAAAGAAGGAAATATGGAATATTAATATAGATTATTAAATAATTTGGATATGGATTAATTTAATAAAGCTATGTATAATCACAATTATCGTTTTAGAATTACTTATTATCTGGGGGAAAATAATATGATGCATAAAGAAGTAGTTGAGCGAAAAAGAACCCATGTTATCGCTTTAATACTTTTATTAATTACTTGTGTGTTATACATTGTAGAAGGAATACAAGCATTAAGAATTGAAAACTTATTTGTTTTAAAAGTATGCGAATTTACATTATTATTATTTACAATTATTTTTATAATATTAGAGTATCTTAGTTGTAAGGTTGCGTATAAATATTCGTTAATAGCGGACAAGCTAATCATTAATAAAATATATCATGGAAATGAGACTAATTTAGAAAGCATTAAATTATCTGATATTCTTTATCTAGGTAAAAGGAAGGACATACCAAAGGAATATAGATTAAAATGCACAGGGAAGTATACTTGTGAACTGTTTGGACATGATAAAATTTATTGTGTCTATAAGAAGGAGAATGAAGTAAGTATATTTAATTTTGAACCAAGTGAAGATTTTATAAGAAGAATAACAAAATATAAAAAAGCGGTTTAAAAAAATAGAGCAAGACAAAGTCTTGCTCTATTTTTTATTATAGAATTCTTGTTTTATTTCCTGAAGAAGGTCTTCACGTTCAATCAGGTCTAATGCTGTACATGCTAATGAAGCAGATGCCTTATGTATTTGCTCAAAAGCATATTCGGATATTGTACAATCAGCAAAATCAGTTGATCCGTATTTAATATTTTCATCATCTTTTATAGCTATATAAGGATGAATTGTAGGTACCTTTTTACTAACAGCTCCAATACTAAGGCCTGCATAAACATCAATAGGTGAACCTATATTTATAATTCCATTTTCTTTTAAATTGTTAGTAAATATTCTTGAAAGAGTTCTATTTGTAACAAGCTCTTCGTTATAGGATTCATATAATGAAACCTTGTTTGGAATATGAGTTAAGTTAGAAACATATCTTACTATTTCACGCAGTTTGTTTTCTGCAAGTTCAGCCATTTCAAATTCCTTAGCACGAATATAGAATTTTGCTTCAGATTCCAGAGGGGTTAGTAAAGGAGTATATCCGCCCTTTGATAGTATGTAATTAACTTCTACATCTTTAGGAAAACCCTTTAGCAAGAAGTTAAGAATATTAAAAGTTAATAATATACAATCTAGTGAAGTATATTCATCTTTACTTAGAAAACTTAATCCGCTATTTCCAATAAATTTTATATTAAGAGGAATAATAGCTGATGAAGTACCACTTTCAGCAGTGGTGTTATAAGGATGACATTCCATAACGACATCTATATCATCAAAAACTCCTTGCTTTACTAGAGTAAGTTTAGTTCCTCCTAAATATTCTCCAGGGCATCCTATAATAATAATTGTGCCATTAGTCTGTTCTATTATTTCGCCTACGGAAATAGATGCACCAATAGATATTGCAGCTAATGCATTGTGTCCTGTTATATGTCCTTTCCCTTTAATAGCATCATATTCACAAAGAAAACATATCTTAGGATATCCACTTCCCTTACTAGCATAGAATGAATTTGGAATGTCTAAGTAATTATTTTGAATATTAAAGTTATATTTTTTTAACACTTCGCAAATATATGAAGATGATTTTTCTTCTTTGTAGCTTTCTTCAGGGTTTTTATATAAATACTCACATATATTTTTTATGTCATTGAAGTTTTCGGTTAGAAAGGATATCATCTCTTGTTTCATAATAAAACCTCCTAATATATATTATTTATATTAGTTTTGTCTTAATATAGGAAAAATATTATAAAAGCAAGATGAATATATAATAGCTTAAGAGGATAATATTGGATTATAATGCTTTTGAATTTATTGTAAGAGATGATATAATAACATTACTAATATAGATAACGAAAGAGGTTATTAATAATGAAAAGAGGATTATTTATTGTATTTGAAGGCGGAGAAGGATCAGGTAAAAGTACAATATTAGAAAAAATATATAATTGGTTACTTGAAGAGAATAAGAATGTAGTAAAAACTAGGGAACCAGGAGGCATTAAAATTTCTGAACAGATAAGAGAAATAATATTGAGTTCAGAAAATGAAAAAATGGATGGCAAGACAGAGGCTTTACTTTTTGCAGCTGCAAGAAGACAACATTTAGTGGAGAAAGTAATACCAGCATTAATAGAGGGAAAGATAGTTTTATGTGATAGGTTTATAGACTCTTCACTAGCCTATCAAGGATATGCAAGAGGATATGGAATAGAAGAAATATATAAAATAAATTCATTTGCAATAGGTGAATATATGCCAGATTTATCTATATTATTTGATATAGAACCATCTATAGGATTGGATAGAATAAAAAAGAATTCTAGTAGAGAAGTAAATAGATTAGACAAAGAGAAATTAGAATTCCATAATAAAGTTAGAGAAGGATATCATGAAGTATTAAAAACAAACCATAAAATGATAAAGATTGATGCATCTAAATCAATTGAAGAGGTATTTGAGGACGTTAAAGAAATAATATTAAAACATATAGGGTAAAAACTTGTTTTTATGTAAAATAGAATTAAGTTTATGATAAAATATAAATATACAGGGAATTGAAGTTTAGGAGGGATGTATTATGAAAATGGTCATTGCTATTGTACAAGATGATGATGCTTTAGATTTAATTGATACACTTACAGAGAAAAAATTTGGAGTAACAAAACTTGCAACAACAGGTGGGTTCTTAAAGTCTGGTAATACAACATTAATGATAGGTGTAGAGAAAGAACGTGTAGATGAAGTTATAGGTTTAATAAAGGATGTTTGTCAAAAGAGAACAGAAGTTGTAGCTTCACCATCTCCATTAACAGGAGGACCAGGTGTTTATATGCAATATCCAATAGAGGTTGAAGTTGGAGGAGCAACAATATTTGTAATTGATGTTGATCAATTTTTAAGAGTGTAGATTATAAAAGAGGTGATTTTGTGGAAGAATTTATTGGATTTAATGACATATTGGAAGGGTTTAACAAACGTGTAGATAAAGGTACTCTTTCACATGCTCACCTTATTGTTGGACCAGATGGGATAGGTAAAAGTATTTTAGCTAGAAAATTCGCTTTAAAAATATTAGGTAAAGAGATAGATAAAGATTATATAGATATAATTCACTATAGAGCTAAGAAAGCTTCTTTTGGGGTAGACGATGTAAGAGGAATCATTGAAGAGATAATGAAAAGACCATATGAAGGGGATAAAAAGGTTGTCATTATACATGAAGGAAATAAGCTTACTGTTCAAGCACAAAATGCCTTGCTAAAAACCATTGAGGAGCCTCCAAAAGGAGTATACATAATATTATTAACTGATAGTATAGAGCTAATGTTAGATACTATAAAATCTAGATGCCAAATATATAAATTAACACCTTTAAGCAAGGATGAGGTTAATAGGTATATTAGCAGGTTAGGAAAGTTCAATGATAATAAGGTTTTATCTGCTATAGCATATGGTGAAGGAATTCCAGGGAGAGCAGAAAGAATATTAAATGATGAAAAGCTTAATTTATTAAGAAATTGTATTATAGATTTATTAACTGATATTGATAGTAGAAGTAATAATATAGTTTTAAATTATGAAAAAAGACTTGATTCTTTTAAGGATAGTAAAGAAGAAGTTTTAAATATATTAGAATCACTTATTAGGGATATTATAGTATATAAAGAACTACAAGACGAAAAAATGATAATGAACATTGATAAGTTAGAAGATATTGATAGATTTTCTAGTAATAAGTCGTATAAAAAGTTAAGTGCTATGTTAGAGAAAATTAAAGAAGCAAGAATAAATATAAGGAATAATGCAAATTATTCAATGGTCATAAGTGTAATGCTTATGGGACTTTCGGAGGGTTAATAATGATAAAAGTTGTAGGAGTAAGGTTCAAAAAAGCAGGGAAAATATATTATTTTGGACCTAATGAATTAAATATAAATAAGGGAGATTATGTAGTCGTTGAAACAGCAAGAGGTGTTGAGTTTGGCGAATGCGTAATAGGGATTAAAGAGATAAAAGAAGAGGATGTAATTCCACCTTTAAAAAGCGTATTAAGAATAGCTGACGAAAATGATATAGCTAAGCATAAAGAAAATAAAGACAAAGAAGAAGAAGCTATAAATGTATGTATTTCTAAAATAGAAGAACATGGGTTAAAAATGAAGCTAATAGATGTAGAATATACATTTGACAACAATAAGGTAATTTTCTATTTCACAGCAGATGGAAGAGTAGACTTTAGAGAATTAGTTAAGGATTTAGCTACAATATTTAAAACTAGAATTGAACTTAGACAAATTGGAGTAAGAGATGAAGCTAAAATGTTAGGTGGTTTGGGGCCTTGCGGTAGGCCAATGTGCTGTTCTTCATTTTTAGGAGACTTTACTTCTGTTTCTATAAAGATGGCAAAGGAACAGAATTTATCTCTAAATCCTACAAAAATATCAGGAATATGTGGTAGATTAATGTGTTGTTTAAACTATGAGCAAAGCACATATGAAGATATTAGAAAGAGATTACCTAAGGTTGGTTCTGTAGTTCAAACTGAAGATGGTAAGGGTGAAGTTGTTAGTAATAATACAGTTAAAGAAGCTGTTAAGGTTAAGTTAAGAAAAGGCGATGAAGAGGTAATAGAAGAATTTAAAATAGAAAATGTAACTTTGATTTCAGGTAGTTATGAAGATTCAGTAGATGAAAAAGAAATTAAGTTAGAAATTGAATCAGAAGAAGATAAAAGTCTTATTAAAGATTTAATTAATGAAAAATAGGGGGATTTCTATATGAAATCAATTATTAAGATTTATGATATGAATAAATCATCTGATGCTATGAATATTCAAAGTGCTATAGCAAGTAATGAAGGTGTGATAGCATGTGAAGTTTCTTTGGATAAAAAAGAGATACAATTAATATATAATGAAAGCTTTGTTACTTTAGATAAGATTATTGAATCTATTGAAATTCTAGGATATATGGTAGTGAGTTAGATAGAAGTTAATTTTATTTAAATTACTTTTAAATGTTATGGAAACATGTTAAAATGTATATGGTGTAATTATCATAAATATTAGGAGGTGTTTTTCATGGCATACGTTATTAATGATTCATGTGTAAACTGCGGAGCTTGCGCTGCAGAATGTCCAGTTGAGGCTATAAGCCAAGGAGATACTCAATTCGTTATAGATGCAGATACTTGTATCGATTGCGGAAACTGCGCAAATGTTTGTCCAGTAGGAGCACCAAACGCAGAATAATTTATACTTAAAAGATCGTCATTTTATGACGATCTTTTTTCTTATATAGTATTTATGTAGTTAGAACTATCTTTAATTATTAATGTATTTAAGGATGAGGAACTATCTAATGTATCAGTATCTATATAGTCTTTATCTATTATAGTGATTTTTTTAGAATTAATTAAAAAGTCTTTAGGACTATCTAAGAACTTTGTACAATTGGAATTTCTATAATACATTGGAATAATATACTTTGGCTTAATAATATCTATTAAGTCTAAAGCTTGGGAGCTATTAATTGTAAAATGTCCACCTATAGGTATAAATAATATGTCTATGTCTGATAAAGTAGATATAAGGTCACTTGAAAGAGTGTGGCCAATATGACCTAGATGGCATAGTTTAATTCCTTCAACTGCTGTAGAGTAAATAATATTTTCACCTCTTTTTACACCATATAGATTATCATGATATCCTTGGTATCCAGTAACTAAAATATCGTAAAATTTATATACACCCAAAGTATTAACTGTATTACAGTTTTTTAATATGGGCATAGAGCTTTTATCTATATTAAGGTAATCGTGACTTAATGTAATTATACTTGGATTTAGGCTAGATATTTTATTTATTGTAAGATTTAAAGGATCTAATAGAACCCTTCTACCATTTGATACTTGAATTAAGAAACAAGATTCTCCTAGCCATCTTATAATCATACAAAAACCTCCTAAATAGTTATAAGTATATTATGCCGAATTTTATAAAAACTAAACTAAGAAGTAATATTATGGCTTGATAATAATATGAATTAATATTATTATTAAAATATAGGTCAAAGTAAGTCAAAAACAACGTTTAAGAAGGTGATATTATGGCAAGACTTTCAGATATAATTGAAAGCTTTATTAAAGAAATGCTAAATGAGAATGGTGGTGATCAAGTTCAAATACAAAGAAATGAATTGGCTGATCAATTTAGATGCGCACCATCACAAATTAACTATGTATTAACTACAAGATTTACCTCTGATAAAGGTTATGTTATAGAAAGTAGAAGAGGTGGCGGTGGCCATATAGTAATAAAACAATTAACTTATGATGGTACAGAACAAAGAAGTAGATTAATTTATGATGCTATAGGTTCATCAATTACATACCATAATGCATTATCTATAATAGAAAATTTATATGAATTAGATATAATTACTGAAAGAGAAAAAGAAATTATGAAGATTGCTATTAATGATAGGTCTTTAATTTCTATAGAAGAAAAGAATAAATCTAGGGCAGATATTCTTAAAGGGATGGTTATGGTCATATTATCATAGGGGTGATATTTATGTTATGTGAGAAGTGTAATAAGAGAGTAGCAACAATACATTTAATTAAATTAATAAATGGAGAGAAGTCTGAAGTAAGGCTTTGTGAAAGTTGTGCTAAAGAAATTTCTGATATTCCTTTAGTTGGGTCATTAGGAAACATAGATGGAAATTCTATTCCTAATATTTTAAGTGGTTTTTTTGAATCCATTGATAAAAATAAACAAAATAAAATAGAAGTTATATGTAAGAAATGCGGATTGACGTATTCTCAATTTAAGGCTAGTGGACAATTAGGTTGCGATGAATGTTATGAGAGTTTTTCTAGTTATTTAGGACCTATGTTTAAAAGGATACAAGGGGATTTAGAGCACATAGGAAAGGTTCCAAAACGTTCAGGTGTTAAGCTTGTAGAGAAGAAGAAGTATGTCAATTTAAAAAAGGAATTACAAAAAGCTATTTTAGAAGAAGAATATGAGAGAGCTGCTGTGTTAAGAGATAAGATAAAAGATATAGAAAATAGTAGGACAGAGGTGGGCAAAGATGAGAAATTGGATTTATAGTAAGGCCCAAAATGATGATTTAATATTGTGTAGTAAGCTTTCCTTAGCTAGAAATTTAGAAGGAGTTTTATTTACAGATAAACTAGAGGTAGAGGATGCTAAAAAGAATGTAGATAAATTATCTAATGTTATTTTTAATAAACTAAATGATGAAGAGCTGAAAATAATAAAGTTTTGGGATAATCAGATTGATTATATAAAGTCATATGAGGCAAAACTTTTAGTAACTAAGGAATTAGTTAAGAGAAAAGATAGAGCAGCTTTAATTATTAATAAAGAAGAAACAATTAGCATAATGATTAATGAAGTAGATCATTTAAATATACAATGTACTACTGAAGGAATGAATTTAAAAGAGGTATATGAAGTTGCTAATAAAATTGATGATTTAATAGAAGAAGATATATCATATTCTTTTCATGAAGACTTTGGATATTTAACGGCTACTCCTAGTAAAGTTGGTACTGGGATGAAAGCATCAGTAATACTACATTTACCTGCATTGTCAATGAGTGAAGAGATTACTAATATTTCAAAGGGATTAAGTCAGTTAGGAATGGCTATAAATCCAGTATATGCAGATGGCAATATATATGAAGTTTCAAATAGAATTTCTTTAGGCGTAACTGAGGATGAGATAATTAATAATCTTGAGGGAGTAGTTGAAAATATAATACAAGAAGAGATTAAGTTTAGAGATATAGTAGTTAATAAATGTAAAGATGAAGTAGAAGATAAGATATTTAGAGCCTATGGAATATTAAAAAATGCTAAGTTAATGTCTTATAAAGAACTAGTAGAATTATTATCATATGTAAGATTAGGGGTAGAGATGTATGTCCTAGACTTAAATAAAGATCTCTTGAACAAGCTTCTAGTTTATACAAATGATGAGGCTATACAAAATAAATTAGGCAAATCATTAACTAATAAAGAGAGAAAAGCTGAAAGAGCTATATTGATACAAGAATTGTTAAAGTAATTATGGGTAGGAGGTGTTGTAAATGTCATATGGGAAATTTACAGAAAGAGCTCAATTAGTAATAATGGCAGCTCAAAAAGAGTCTCAAAAATTTAAGCATGGGTATATAGGAACGGAACATATATTAATAGGAATTATGGCTGAAAATGGATATTCTAGTGAACTGTTAGAGAAATATGGTATAGAAATAGAAGAAATAAGGAATATGCTAGAGGAGTATTTAGGCTATGGAGACTCACTTATGCCAAAAGGCGAATTATTACTAACTCCAAGAACTAAAAGATTATTTGATGAAAGCATTATAGAAGCAAAGAAGTTAAATCATAAATATGTTAGCCCAGAGCATCTTCTGTTGGCATTGATAAATGAAGAAGAAGGGGTGGCATATACGATATTATGCCAGTTAAGACTAAATTTTAAAGAAATAAAAAGCGAGTTGATTCTGTTTTTATCAGGAAAAGAAGATGAAGAATTGAATGATGACGAAAATGAGAGTAGTAAAAAGAAAGATACTCCAATGTTAGATCAATATGGTCATGATTTAACTGAAATGGCAAGAGATGAGGGGCTTGATCCTGTTATAGGTAGAGAACCAGAAAATCAAAGAGTTTTAGAAATACTATGTAGAAGGATAAAAAATAACCCATGTCTTATTGGTGAACCTGGAGTAGGTAAAACAGCTGTAGTTGAAGGATTAGCTCAAAGGATTGTTAATGGTAATATTCCTGAAATTCTTAGAAATAAAAGAATTATTAGTTTAGATTTAAGTGCTATGGTTGCAGGTGCTAAATATAGGGGTGAATTTGAAGATAGATTAAAAAAGGTTATGGAGGAAATAAAAAATAATCCAGATATCATTATATTTATTGATGAAATTCATACTATAATCGGTGCTGGAGGTGCAGAAGGTGCAATAGATGCATCAAATATATTAAAACCTGCCTTATCTAGAGGAGCAATTCAGTGTATAGGTGCTACTACCATTGATGAATATAGAAAACATATTGAAAAGGATACAGCTTTAGAGAGAAGATTTCAACCCATTATAGTAGGTGAACCTACAAAGGAAGAAACTCTTGAAATATTAAAGGGGTTAAGGGATAAGTATGAATCACATCATAGAGTGAAAATAACAAATGATGCTTTACATGCTGCTGTAGATTTAGCTGATAGATATATAACTGATAGATTTATGCCTGATAAGGCTATTGATTTAATTGATGAAGCTGCGGCTAAGATAAGGATAGAAAGTTTAGTTGCGCCTCCAAATTTGAAAGAAATTGAAGAGGAAATAGAAACAGTAGTAAAGGAAAAGGAAGAATCTATCAGAATACAAGACTTTGAAAAGGCAGCAAGATTAAGGGATGATGAAAAGAAACTAAAAGATGAGTTGAGTCAAATAAAGAAAGAATGGACTACCAATAACCAAGTTAATTCTCTTACAGTAAGTGAAGAAAATATAGCTAATGTAGTATCATCTTGGACTAAAATCCCAGTAGAAAAATTAACTGAAAAAGAAAGCGATAAACTACTTAGAATGGAAGAAATTCTAAAGAAGAGAGTTGTAGGACAGGAAGAAGCGGTAAAGGCTGTAGCAAGAGCAGTAAGAAGAGCTAGAGTTGGGTTAAGAGATCCTAAAAGACCAATAGGTAGTTTTATATTCTTAGGACCAACAGGGGTTGGAAAAACAGAACTATGCAAAGCATTAGCGGAAACTATGTTTGCAGATGAAAATAGCATAATTAGAATTGATATGTCTGAATATATGGAAAAACATTCAGTATCAAGACTTATAGGGTCACCTCCAGGATATGTTGGATATGATGAAGGTGGACAGTTAACTGAAGCAGTTAGAAGAAGACCATATTCGGTTGTACTTTTAGATGAGGTAGAAAAAGCTCATCCAGATGTATTTAATGTGCTTCTTCAAATTATGGAAGATGGAAGGCTTACTGATGGTAAAGGAAAGTTGGTTAACTTTAAAAATACAATAATAATAATGACATCTAACGTAGGGGCTCATACAATAAAGAAACAAAAAACTATGGGATTTAGCGTAAATGATATAAAAGAAACTGAATATGAAAAAATGAAAGAAAATATAATGGGAGAATTGAAAGAGAAATTCAAACCAGAGTTTTTAAATAGAATAGATGACACTATTGTATTTAAAAAGTTAGATGATGAAGATATGAAATCTATTATAGATTTAATGTTAAATTCTATTATTGAGAGACTTAAAAATAATAAAATATACCTTAAATTAAGTGACGAATGCAAAGATTTCCTAGTTACCAAAGGATCTGACACTAATTATGGAGCTAGACCTTTAAGAAGAGTTATAACTAAAGAGGTGGAAGACAAATTAAGTGAAGAATTATTAACAGGAAATATAAAAATAGGGGATACAGTATTAGTTTCGGTAGAAGATAATAAACTTAAATTTAAAGAACTACAAGAAAATTAGGATATAAAATAAGCCTGCAAGCACATAATATTATTAGGATTTGCTTATGGGCTTATTTTTATATAATGTTAATTAATAATTATTATTGAATATTTAATAAATTATGATATAATAAATATATACCCCCATAGGGTAAAGGAGTGATTATATGAATAAAGATATAAAAGATATAGATTTAGTAATCTTAGGTGGAGGACCTGCAGGTTTAACGGCTGGAATTTATGCTTCAAGAGCTAAGTTAAATATGATAATACTTGAAAATTCTATCTTGGGAGGTCAAGTTAGAAATAGTTATACTATAGAAAATTATCCTGGATTTAAAAATGTAGAAGGAAGTAAGTTGGCAGATATCATGCAAGAGCAAGCAGAGGAACTTGGTGCAGTAATTGATGAGTTTGATCCAGTAGAGGCTGTAAGACTTGATGGTGAGTATAAACTTGTAGAAACTGAAAGCTATATTTACAAAGCAAAAAGTTTAATAATTGCAACAGGAGCGTCACCTAGAAAGTTACCTATTCCTAATGAAGGTAAATTTGCAGGCAAAGGAATTCACTATTGTGCTGTTTGTGATGGTGCAATGTATGAAGGAAAAGTTATTGGTGTAGCAGGTGGAGGAAATTCTGCCTTAGAAGAAGCTATATTTTTAACTAGATTTGCCAAGAAGGTATATCTAATTAGAAGATATGATTATTTTAGAGGAGAAAAGTCTTTATTAGATCAAGTTGAGAAGAATGAAAAAATAGAAATTCTATATAATGAGGATTTAGTAAATGTAGAAGGAACAGACTTTGTAGAAAAGGCTATAATAAAAAATACTCTTACTGGAGAGGAAAAGTCTATAGATATAGATGGTGTATTTGGTTATATTGGAACTGAGCCTAAAACAGATATGTTCGGTAAATACATTAACCTAACTAAGAATGGTTATATTATTACAGATGAAAATATGAATACTAATATACCTGGTGTATATGCAGCAGGAGATGTTAGAGAAAAGTTATATAGACAAATAACAACAGCAGTAGCTGATGGTACTATTGCAGCACTAGAGGCTGAAAAATTTATAATATCAAATAGGAGTGAATAAAAATGATAAAAATATATTCAACATCATGGTGTCCAGCTTGCGTAAAAGCTAAAAAGTATCTAGGTTTAAAGGGATTGGCATTTAGTGAGATAAATGTTGCAGATGCTCATGAAGATAGAGAAGAGGTATTTAAGGTTTCAGGTCAAAGAACTGTACCAGTATTAGATATTAATGGAGAAATAATTGTTGGATTTGATAAGAGTGCAATAGATAAGGCTATCAATAAGTAATTGGTAGAATAGTATAAAAAGATATTTATAAATACTATAAAAACACCTATTCCAAGCTGCAACCTGTCTGTTTGACAGGAGCATATCAGAATAGGTGTTTTTTTATTAGCTTATTTAGTTAAAGCTGTATCTATAGCGGGTTTATCAAAACCAATTATAACAGTTCCATTTATGTCTAAAACCGGTACTCCCATTTGCCTAGATTTTTGAAGCATTTCTTGTCTAGCATCCATATCTTCAGCTACGTTAAGTTCTTCAAAAGCTATATCTTTAGATTTTAAATAATTCTTGGCCTTTACGCACCAAGGGCAAGAATCTGTGGTATATACTTTAATCATTATATGATCCTCCTAATAAAAAATAATAGTTATTAATATTAATTTTAGTTTATAACTAAATATAGAAATTTTCAACAATAATTCTTATGTAATATATAATATGAAAAGATTATATGTTTTGCTACTTATTTTATTATATTTCCATTATTTAAATTAGAGTTCAATATATGATTGTTGACTTCATCATCAGATTGCTGTGATGAAAAAATATCAGTAATATTAATTTCAGAGTTATCTTTTAAAATATTTTTTCCTGTAATATTTATATTATTTAATGTATTTTCAGTAAGCATAGAATCATCTCCTTAAATTGTTTATAATTAGTATTTGTAAGAGGATAGATTTCTATGCCAATTCTTAATGTATAGTGGTCTAGACAAGTTGATTTTGGTTTGATATAATTATTGAGGAGGAAGTTAAGTATGATAGATAAAAGTAGTCCTATTCCTGTATATTATCAATTAAAAGAAGACATCCTAAAGAAAATAAGAGAGGGTGTTTGGAAGGTTGGTCAATGTATAGATAGTGAAAGGGAACTTTCTGAAAACTATGGAGTTAGCAGAATGACAATTAGGCAAGCTTTAGGTGAATTAGTTCAAGAAGGTATATTAGTAAGAGAAAAAGGAAAGGGTACTTTTGTTTGTGAGCCTAAAGTCAAGCAGAAAGATATGATGAGTTTCTCTGAAATAATTAAAAGAACTGGTAGGACTTTAGAAACTAAGGTTGTTGAGTTTAATAAAATACCTACTCCAGAAGATTTGACAGATACTTTTTCTTTTGAGGAAGTTTATAAGATAAATAGAAATAGAATAGTTGATGGTGAATGTATAGCTAATGAAATTGTATATATCCCTTCAGACTATTGTGGATTTATAAATGAAGAGAAGCTAAAAGGATCTTTATATAAGATATTAGAGGAATTTGGCTACTCTGTGGAATATTCAGAATCATCTATAAAAGCAGTTATAATGGATGAAACTAATAAAAAAATTTTTGGGGTGGAAGAGCAAGTACCATTACTTCAGATAAATGGTAAAACCATAAATAGCGATGGAAAGGTGCTTTTTGTAGAAGAAGCTACCTATAGATCAGATAAATATATTTTAGAAGTAAATATTTTAAGACGAGAGGGGAAATTAAAGTGAAAGTAATAATAGCTAAAGATTATGATGAAATGAGTAGATTAGCAGCAGAAGAAATGGCAAAGGTAGTAGAAGTTAAACCAAATGCTGTTTTAGGATTAGCTACAGGTGGTACTCCAGTAGGAATGTACAAAGAGTTAATAAAGATGAACAAAGATGGAAAAGTTGATTTTTCTAATGTAACAACTGTAAACTTAGATGAATATGTAGGACTTGCTGGAGACCATCCACAAAGTTATAGATATTTCATGAATGATAACTTATTCAATCATATAAACATAGATAAGACTAGAACTTTTGTACCTAATGGATTAGCTGCTGATATAGCTGAAGAAGGAAGAAACTATGATAGAAAAATAGATGAATTAGGTGGAACTGATATTCAATTATTAGGTATTGGTAACAATGGACATATAGCATTCAATGAACCAGATCAAGATTTAGTTGCGGGAACTCATTTAACTGGATTAACTCAAAGTACAATAGAAGCAAATGCAAGATTCTTTGATTCTATTGATGAAGTTCCAAAGACAGCTATAACTATGGGGCTTGGACAAATAATGAAAGCTAAAAAGATTCTTTTAATTGCTAGCGGTGAAAGTAAGGCTGAAGCAATTAAAGGTGTATTAAGTGGTAAGATTACAACTTCAAATCCTGCAACTATGTTACAAATGCACAGAGATGTAGTTGTTATAATTGATGAAGCTGCAGCTAAGCTTGTAAAGTAATAAAGTGGGTAATAATAGAAGGTGAGATAAAAATATCTCACCTTTTCTTTTGGTTGGACGATAAATAAATGTAAAAAAATAAATTTGAATTGTAAATTATATTTTAAAATTATGATATTATTATATAGTTAGGAACGAAGGTTAAAAAGATATAAATATAACAATATAACAATATATAAATATATAAAGTTGAGTTCTGAGTATAGAAAGGAGGAGAGCGTATGGCTAAAATAAAAACTATTTTTACATGTCAAGAGTGTGGTTATGAATCACCAAGGTGGCTTGGAAAATGTCCTTCTTGTAATCAATGGAATACTTTTGTTGAAGAATTAAAAGATAACAATACCATAGTAAAAGAAAAAATAAGTAAAAGTATATTGCCAGAAAATATGCCAAAGAGTATAGGTGAAATAAAGTCTGGAGAAAAAGAAAGATTTAAAACAAATCTAAAGGAGCTTGATAGAGTACTTGGAGGAGGATTAGTAAAAGGATCTTTAACTTTAATTTCAGGGGACCCTGGAATAGGAAAGTCCACGTTACTATTACAAACAGCTAATAATATAGCATCTAAGTACGGAAAAGTTTTATATGTATCTGGTGAAGAATCAGAAGAGCAAATTAAAATTCGTGGGGATAGGTTAGGGGTAACTGCTAAAGATTTATTTATAGTTTCCGAAACTAATTTAGATACAATTGATGCATACATAGAAAATATACAACCAGTGTTTGTTATAATAGATTCTATTCAAACTATTTATAAAGATGGGGTAACATCTGCGCCAGGAAGTGTATCTCAGGTAAAGGAATGCTCAAATGAATTAATGAGAATAGGTAAAGGAAAAAATATACCTTTATTTATTGTTGCTCATGTTACAAAACAAGGAGCACTTGCAGGTCCAAGAGTATTAGAACATATGGTAGATACAGTTTTATACTTTGAGGGGGAAAGAACTGAAGAATTTAGAATATTAAGAACCATAAAGAATCGTTTTGGAACTACTAGTGAAATTGGTGTTTTTGAAATGAGAGGGGAAGGTTTGGTTGAAATATACGATCCTTCAAAGATGTTTTTAGAGGATACAAACTTTAATCAAGAAGGTTCAGTTGTTATTGGTATAATGGAAGGAACAAGACCAATACTAGTAGAGATTCAAGCATTAGTCACTCAAACTAATGCTCCGATGCCAAGAAGAACCGGCGTTGGAATAGATAATCAAAGATTGAGTTTGATTCTTGCAGTTTTAGAAAAGAAGTTAAGAATACCTTTTTATAATCAAGATGTATATGTAAATGTTGTTGGTGGTTTAAACATAGATGGAACTACAGCTGATTTAGGTTTGGCGTTAGCCTTATTATCCAGCGTAAAGAATAAAGGAATATCTTTACCTAAGGTAGCTATAATTGGAGAAGTGGGTTTAACAGGAGAAATAAGACCTATAAACTCAATTGATAGATTAGTCAATGAAGCAGAAAAAATGGGATTTGAATATGCTATAATTCCTTTAAGAAATAAAGATAGAATTAGCAATGAATCAATTAAGGTTATAGGTGTAAGTAATTTAAGAGAAGCCATTGGAAAAGTTTTTTAAAAAGTGGGTGAGTGTATGAGGCTAGAGAAAGATTTAGAAATAAAAAAGATATTAGAGTTAATGTGCCCAGGAACTGCACTAAGGGAAGGGTTAGAAAACATATTAAGGGCTAAGACTGGTGGATTAGTAGTATTAGGTGATAGCGAAGATATAATGAGCATAGTAGATGGTGGATTTTATATCAATTCTGAATACACTCCAGCTTATGTGTATGAGTTAGCAAAAATGGATGGAGCTATAGTAATTAGTGGAGATTTAAAGAAGATAGTTTGTGCAAATGCTCAGTTGGTACCTTCATCAACAATTCCTACTTACGAAACAGGTACTAGACATAGGACAGCAGATAGAGTAGCAAAGCAAACTGGAAGGGTAGTTATTGCTATTTCTCAACGTAGAAATATAATTACAGTATACAAAGGTGATATTAAGTATGTATTAAGAGAAAGTAGTATTATATTAGCAAGAGCTAACCAGGCCGTTCAAACTCTTGAAAAATATGTTGCTGTTTTAGATAGAGTAATTAATAATTTAAATTTATTAGAATTTCAAGATTTAACAACTTTATTTGATGTAGTTACAGCTATTCAAAGAACTGAAATGGTTATGAGAATAGTAGAAGAAATAGATATATACATATTGGAGTTAGGGAATGAAGGTAGACTTATATCTATGCAATTAAATGAGCTAGTAAGGCATATAGAGAGAGATGGAATTCTATTAATAAGAGATTACTTTAAGAAAGATGATACTGTTGATAATATATATAAAGATATACAAAAGTTATCTCAAGAGGAATTGCTAGATTTAGAAGTAATATCTAGAGTATTAGGATATTCAGGAGAATCTTTAGTTGACACATTAGTTTCTCCAAAGGGATATAGAATATTAAGTAAAGTGCCGAGAATTCCTTCAAATGTTATAGAAAACTTAATTAAGCATTTTGATAGATTTAATCAAATAATAGATGCTGGCATAGAAGAATTAGATCAAGTAGAAGGAATTGGAGAAGCAAGAGCAAGAGCGATAAGAAATGGATTAAAGAGGATAAACGAGCAAGTTTATTTAAATAAAGAATTATAAATTAAAACTGTGTCTATAATATATAAGACACAGTTTTTTTATTCTACAGAAAGATTTTATCTAAATGTAAACTTACCTAGTGTGTTAATCCTGTCATGTTCTTTTAATAGAACATCATAAAGATTAATGTCAAGGTCATTACATAAAGATGTTAGATAAAAAAGGTTATTTCCCATTTCTCTCTCAATAATTTCACGACAGTTATCACATAAATCACCTTTAATATGTGTATCAAGTAATTCGCTTATATCTTCTATCGAATCATCAGGAAGATGTTGCTTCTTTGCATTAATAGTAAGACAGCCACAATTTGTAACAGATTTTGCAATAGCTCTGTTTACCCTGGAACATGATTCAGAGTATTTAGTAATTAAATCTAAAATACTTTTATGTCTTAACAAAGAATCGTTAACAGAGTTTTGAAAATCATCAAATATTATATCCTTCATGTATCTCACTCCTTTGTGTTTTTAAAGGTGTTACTTTAAGTTAATTATAGTTATAAAAAGTTTAAAATGTCAATAATAGGTTATCGGTTGTCTTTAACCTATGTACCTATAATAATAGAATAGTTGCTTAATTAATAGGGGGTACAAAAATTAAAAATATCTGAATTTAAAACATATTTTAACTAGAGTATACTTTGGTATGATATAATGTAAATAAATCCTAATACAGTGAGGATTTAAATAAAATAAATTGTCAATAATTATATAAGGAGGTGGTAAAATGCTTAAAAAATTAATTAGAGGGTTGTTTTCTGTAGCAGGACTAATTATTGGTTATGTTGTTGGAGATGCCATTGCAAAAATTGATAAAGTTCAAAGTTTAGGTATTCTTTCAAAAACTTATGGTTCGGTCTTATTTATAGTTCTTATTTGTTTATTATTTGGTCTTATTTTTTATCTTATTTCACCTGCGATATATACAGCAATATCTAATTTAATTGATTATATTGAAAAAAATATTCAAAAGTTAACAATTAGCGAAATTGCTTATGGTGCAATAGGTGCTTTAATTACTTTAATTATTACTACGTTATTAACTAGACCTGTAATGGATTTTCATCCAATAATGGGGCCGTTATTAGTAGTGTTAATAAATGTAATTGCAGCAATAATTGGAATGGATATTATGATAAAGAAAAAGGATGATATAACAAATATATTAGTTGGACTTAAAAAGAATAGTAGCGTTAAAGAAAAGAAAACAAAAACTACTATAAAAACTATACCTAAAGTCCTAGATACATCTGTAATTATAGATGGAAGAATTTTTGATATATGTCAAACTGGTTTTGTGGAAGGACCTTTAGTAATACCTAATTTCGTATTAGATGAACTAAGACACATATCGGATTCATCAGATGGATTAAAAAGAAATAGAGGTAGAAGAGGACTAGATATACTAAACAAGATTCAAAAGGAACTACCTATAGAAACTCAAATTTGGGAAGGTGATTTCCCGAAGATTGAAGAGGTGGATAGTAAACTATTAAAACTTGCACAAACTTTAAGTGGAAAAGTAGTTACAAATGATTTTAATTTAAATAAAGTAGCAGAAGTTCAAGGTGTGCCAGTATTAAATATAAATGAACTATCAAATGCAGTAAAACCTGTAGTAATTCCTGGTGAAGAGATGACTGTAGATGTTGTTAAAGATGGTAAGGAATCAAGTCAAGGTGTAGCTTATTTAGATGATGGAACAATGATAGTAGTTGAAGGCGGTAAAAAGCATATAGGATCAACAATAGATGTTATTGTTACGTCTGTCCTTCAAACAGCTGCTGGAAGAATGATTTTTGCCAAACCAAAAGATAGCTAAGAGAGGATTAATATGATATCTGCGATTATTTTAGCAGGTGGTAGAGGAAAAAGAATGGGTGCAGATGTGAGTAAGCAATTTATTCATATCAATGATAAGCCCTTAATCTACTACACGTTAAAAAGATTTATTAATTGTACTTTAATAGATAGAGTTGTATTAGTATTGCCTAAAAATGAAATTGAGTATTGTAAAAATGAAATACTTAATAAGTATTCGTTAAAGGTAGATTATATTGTAGAGGGTGGAGCAGAAAGGCAGGATTCTGTCTATAATGGATTAAAGGTGTTAAATAATACAGATATAGTTTTAATTCATGATGGTGCAAGACCTTTTGTAAGTGAAAGAATGATAAAAGATGGTATTGATAATGCCAGAAAGTATGGGGCTACTGCCCCAGGAGTTATGCCTAAAGATACAATTAAAGTTAAGGATGATGAATCTTTTTCAGTAGATACTCCTGATAGAAGTACCCTTGTATCAGTGCAAACTCCTCAAGTTTTTAATTATGATTTAATTATGAGATGTCATGAGAGTGTTAGATCTGAGGGTAAGATAGTAACTGATGATACTATGGTGGTAGAATTATACGGAAATAAGGTGTATTTATATGATGGTGAATATACTAATATTAAAGTTACAACACCAGAAGATTTAATTATAGCTCAGTATTTGGCTAAAGATTTTCACTAGAGTTGACACCTTTTTACCTACAAGTTATAATAAATATTACAAAAAAATTATAAAAGTTTATGTAAAAAGCAATGATGAAGAATAGTAAAAATCGCACTTTCAGAGAGAAAATCCTTGGCTGTAAGATTTTCAATAGATTTTGAACCAGCTTCGGAGCAATAGGCAAAAACTATCGGTTTAATACCGTTATCATTATTAGAGAATCAATTTAGGTGGTACCGCGATTAATAATTCGCCCTAATATATTTAGGGCGGATTTTTTTATTTTAAAGGTAGATTAATTTGTTAAAACATATAGAATGATACGAGGAGGAAGTTTATTATGAAAATGTCAAATATGTTAATGCTAACATTAAGAGAAGTTCCAGCAGAAGCTGAAATAGAAAGCCATAAGTTAATGCTTAGATCAGGAATGATGAGAAAGATGGCTTCTGGGGTATATAACTATATGCCACTAGGACTTAAGGTTTTAAAAAATATAGAAGATATAATCAGAGAAGAAATGAATGCTGCAGGGGCTCAAGAATTCTTAGCATCTGCGTTACTACCAGCTGAATTATGGCAAGAATCAGGTAGATGGGATGTTTATGGAGCAGAAATGTTCAGATTAAAAGATAGAAACAATAGAGATTTTTGTCTTGGGCCAACTCATGAAGAAGTATTCACTGATATAGCTAGAAATGAGATTAAGTCATATAAGCAATTACCAGTAAATTTATATCAAATTCAAACTAAGTATAGAGATGAAAGAAGACCTAGATTTGGGGTTATGAGAAGTAGAGAATTTGTTATGAAGGACGCTTATAGCTTTGATAAAGATCAAGCAGGATTAGATCTTTCATATAATAAAATGCATGATGCATATGTTAAAATATTCAACAGATGCGGATTAGATGCAAAATGCGTAGAAGCAGATTCAGGTGCAATTGGAGGATCAAACTCAGCTGAATTTATGGTTAAGTCAGAAGTTGGGGAAGATGATGTAGTGTTCTGTAATCACTGTGATTATGCTGCCAATATTGAAAAAGCACCGTCAACTCCAGAAAAAGCAATAGCAGAGGAATTAAAAGAATTAAATAAAGTTGAAACTCCAGATGCAAGAACAATAGAAGATTTAGTTAAGTTCTTTAATACTACTGAGAAGAAGTTTGCAAAGACTTTAATATTTAATGCAGATGGAAAGATAGTAGCTGTAATGGTTAGGGGTGATAGAGAAGTTAATGAAGTTAAAGTATCTAATGCCTTAGGTGGAGTTGTTAATTTAGATATGGCAACATCAGAAGATGTGTTTAATGCTACATCTGCAAAAGTTGGATTTGCAGGACCAATAGGTATAAAGGTTGATGAACTATTAGTTGACGAAGAAGTTGCTAATATGTATAACTTTATAGTTGGAGCAAATGAAACTGGATATCACATAGAGAATGTTAACTATGGTAGAGACTTTGAAGGAAAAGTTGGAGACTATAGAAACATAACTGCAGGGGAAAAATGCCCATCCTGTGGAAAGGAAGTTACTATTTCAAGAGGGACTGAAGTTGGTCACATATTTAAACTTGGAACAAAGTATTCTGAAGCAATGAATGCTAACTTTATAGCTGAAGATGGTAAACAAAAACCATTCCTAATGGGATGTTATGGAATAGGTGTTACAAGAACAATGGCATCAGTTATAGAGCAACACAATGACGAAAATGGTATAGTATGGCCATTATCTGTTGCACCATACCATGTGTCAGTAATTCCTGTAAATATAAAAGATGAAGAACAAATGAAGGTTGCAGAAGAATTATACAATTCATTAAAAGACCTAGGTGTGGAAGTTTTAATGGATGATAGAAATGAAAGAGCTGGTGTTAAGTTCAAGGACTCTGAAATAATGGGAATACCTATGAGAGTTACTGTAGGTAAGAAGATTAGTGAAGGGGCTGTTGAATTTAAGTTAAGAGCTGGCGGAGATAATGAAGTAATTAATATAGAAGATGTTTGTAATAGAGTAAAAGCATTATTTGAAGAAAACAACCTTAAATTAAAGTAATTTAGGAGGATAAAAGATGAAGCTATATAATACTCTGACAAGAAAAAAAGAAGAATTTATACCTATTACTCCAGGTGAAGTGAAGATGTATGTCTGTGGTCCTACAGTATATAACTTTTTTCATATAGGAAATGGTAGAACTTTTATTGTGTTTGACACAATTAGAAGATACCTAGAGTATAGAGGATATAAGGTTAAGTTTGTACAAAATTTTACTGATATAGATGATAAAATGATAAATAAAGCTAATGAAGAGGGTACAACAGTAAAAGACATTGGAGATAAGTATATATCAGAATATTATACTGATGCTGATGCACTTAATATTGAAAGAGCAACTGTAAACCCAAGAGCTACAGAATTTATAGATGATATTATTGATTTTGTATCAAAGCTAATAGAAAAGGGATATGCCTACGAAGTAGATGGAGATGTATACTTTAATACTAAGAAGTTTGAAGAGTATGGTAAGCTTTCAGGACAAAGTTTAGAGGACCTTCAAATGGGAGCTAGTAATAGAACTTCATCTGCGGCAGATGAAAGAAAAAAGGATCCGATGGATTTTGCTATTTGGAAAGCTCAAAAGCCAGGAGAACCTGCTTGGGATTGTCCATGGGGCAAAGGAAGACCTGGATGGCACATTGAATGTTCATGTATGGCTAAAAAGTTACTAGGAGAAACAATTGATATTCATGCTGGAGGAATGGATTTAGCATTTCCTCATCATGAAAATGAAGTGGCTCAAAGTGAAGCATTAACTGGTAAGACATTTGCTAATTATTGGTTACATTCTGCTTATGTAAATGTAAATAATCAAAAAATGTCTAAGTCTTTAAATAATTTCTTCACAGCTAGGGATATATTAAAAGAATATGATGCAGATGTAATTAGATTCTTTATGATGTCGGCACATTATAGAATACAAATTAACTTTAGTAAAGAGTTATTAGATTCAGCTAAAGCATCTATGGATAGATTATATAATGCAGTATCTAATTTAGAAAACTTAATAGGTGAAGTTTCTAAAGAAGAAATGAATGAAGAAGAGAAGAGTTATTTGGATTCTTTAGATAAGTATAGAGAAAAATATATTCAGAAGATGGATGATGATTTTAATACTGCTGACGCATTAACTGTATTATTTGAATTATCTAAGGATATAAATACTAATATAACTGTTAATTCTTCAAAGGAATTAGCTACAAAGGCCCTAGAATTGATGAGAGAGTTAGGAGGTCCTTTAGGAATACTACAAAAATCAACAAAAGGTGATCTTGAGAGCGAAATAGAAGAACTAATAGAACAAAGACAAAATGCAAGAAAGAATAGAGATTTTGCATTAGCTGATAAAATTAGAGATGATTTGAAGGCTAGGGGAATTGTGCTTGAAGATACTCCACAGGGAGTTAGATGGAAAAAGGTAAATTAAAATGTTTATTAAGGGTTGCAAGATTTGCAACCCTTATTTAAAGGAGAATAAAATGTTAGAGGATTTAAGAGTAAGAGAATTTAATAAAGATGAAGCTAGAATGTTAAATCCACTTCAACTTGCATTGGTTGGAGATGGGGTTTATGAAGTGTTTATAAGGAATTATATATTATCTTCCAATTCTGAATTATCAGCACATAAAATGCATAAAGAAGCTATAGGATACGTAAAGGCTAAGAGTCAATCATTGGCTATGCATAAATTGGAAGATGAGCTTACAGAAGAGGAGTTATATATATTTAAAAGAGGAAGAAACACTAAATCAGCCACTGTACCTAAGAATGCAGATGTTAGGGATTATAGAATGGCAACTGGTTTTGAAAGCTTAATTGGATATATATATTTAATAGGAAATAAGGAAAGATTAAGTTATATAATGAATAAAAGTATCGAAATAATAGATAACGAAGGTTAAAGGAGTAAATTACATGGCTAAAAGAGAAAAAAATAATGTAAATACTGTAAATAAATATAAAGAAAAGTCAGTTAGAGGCGAAAATCATATTGTAGAGGAAAGAGAAGATTTAATAGCTGGGAGGAATGCAGTTACAGAAGCTATTAAAAGTGACAGGACAATTGAAGCATTATACATAGCCAAGGGACAGACTGAAGGATCAATAAATAGTATTATTTCTTTGGCAAAAGAAAAAAAGTTAGTTATAAAAGAAGTTGATAGAAAAAAGTTGGATTCATTATGTGGAGGGGTAGTACATCAAGGTGTAGCTGTAAGGATTACTCCGTATAAATACTACGAAGTATCTGACATATTAAATTTTGCAAAGAAAAAGGGAGAAGCACCGTTTATTGTAATATTAGATGAAATAGAAGATCCTCACAATCTTGGCTCTATAATAAGAACGGCTGAGTTATGTGGAGTTCATGGAATTATAATTCCTAAAAGAAGAAATGTAGGTGTTACTTCTACTGTATATAAGTCTTCAGTTGGTGCAATAGAGCATATGAAGGTGGCAAAGGTAACTAATATAAATAAGGTTATAGATGAGTTGAAAGAGGAAGGTATATGGGTATATGGAGCTGATATAGATGGTGTGGAATATAGCTATGAAGTGAATTTTTCAGGACCATGTGCAATTATTGTTGGAAGTGAAGGTAAGGGGATATCTAAACTTACTCTTAAAAAGTGTGACAAGTTGGTTAAGATACCTATGGTAGGAAAAATTAACTCTTTGAATGCTTCTGTTGCAGGGGGTATAATGATGTATGAAGTGTTAAAAGGAAGATTAATTAAATAAATGAGGGATACTTGTGAAGTTAGTATTTGTAGATGGGTATAATGTACTTAATAGTTGGCCTAATTTAAAGACTGATAAAGAGTATACTTTTGATGGTACAAGGGAAAAGCTGATTGACATAATGCATAATTATGGTTCCTATAGTGACTGCAAAGTTATATTAGTTTTTGACGGATATAAGGTTGCTGGCAATAGAGAAAAGAAGGAAGAAAAAAATAAAAACTTAACTATTGTTTTTACGAAGGATGGTCAAACAGCAGATAGTTATATAGAAAAAGAAGTTCATAATGTAGGTAGAAAGTATGAAGTGTATGTAGTTACATCTGATTGGATGGAACAACAGACTATATTTCAAAGGGGTGCAATTAGAATGTCATCTCTTGAATTCTACAATGAGGTTATGAAAACCGAAAAAAATATACGAATTAAGTCTGAAAAAATTAAAAATCCTAATAAAAATCACTTGCAAGATAATATTGATAATGAAGTGCTTAAAAAGTTAGAAGATATGCGAAGAAGCAAGTGAAAAAGTTGACTTAAATTAATAGGGTAGAGTATAATTTTAATTATATAATATCATAGTTCGGAGGGGGAGAAGTGTTTAACGAAGGGTATTTGATGGAAAACTATTCAGAGTTTGATGAAAAGTTAGATGAAGAAGTTGTTTTAGAAGCAAAAAACGGTAATGTAAGAGCACAAGAGTATCTTATATCTAAGTATGAGAACTTTGTGAAGTCAAAAGCTAAATCTTACTTTTTGATTGGTGCTGATAAAGAAGATATATATCAAGAAGGTATGATAGGACTTTATAAAGCCATAAGGGATTTTAAACCTGATAAGTTAACCTCCTTTAAAGCATTTGCTGAACTATGTGTTACAAGACAAATAATAACAGCAATTAAGACGGCGACAAGGCAAAAACATATTCCCCTAAATACATATGTGTCTTTAAATAAACCAATTTATGAAGAAGAGTCAGATAGGACACTTTTAGATGTACTAGCTGGATTTAGGATAACTGATCCGGAAGAACTAGTTATAAGCCAAGAGCAAATGGAGCATATTGAGGGAGAAATATCAAAAGTGCTATCTGATTTAGAATTAGAGGTACTTACATCCTATCTAGATGGTAAATCTTATCAAGAGATTGCTTGTGATTTGGATAGGCATGCTAAATCTATAGATAATGCACTACAAAGAGTTAAGAGAAAGCTTGAAAAATGCTTGCATTTGGAGTAGTTAATTTGTTATTGACAAATAAAAAATTTGATAGTAAACTTTATAATTGGTATATTGAAAAAGTCAATATATGAGTGCTCACGTAGCTCAGTCGGTAGAGCGTCGCCTTGGTAAGGCGGAGGTCGTCGGTTCAATCCCGATCGTGAGCTCCACGAAATAAGCAGTGAACGCTAGGCAAAGTTTATTTAAGAAATAGTAAGGAGGAATTACAATGGCAAAGGAAAAATTCGAGAGAAATAAACCCCACGTAAATATTGGAACAATCGGTCACGTAGACCACGGTAAGACAACACTTACAGCAGCAATCACAACAGTTTTAGCAAACAGAGGATTCGCTGAAGCATTCGATTACGCAGAAATCGATAAGGCACCAGAAGAAAAAGAAAGAGGAATCACAATCAACACTGCACACGTTGAATATCAAACAGATAACAGACACTATGCACACGTTGACTGTCCAGGACACGCTGACTACGTTAAGAACATGATTACAGGAGCTGCACAAATGGATGGAGCTATCTTAGTATGTTCAGCAGCAGATGGTCCAATGCCTCAAACAAGAGAACATATACTACTAGCATCAAGAGTTGGTGTTGACTATATCGTAGTATTCTTAAACAAAGCAGATATGGTAGACGATCCAGAATTACTTGAATTAGTAGAAATGGAAGTTAGAGAATTATTAAGCGAATACAACTTCCCAGGAGATGACATTCCAGTAATAACTGGTTCAGCATTAAAAGCATTAGAAAACCCAACAGATGAAGAAGCTACTAAGTGCATCATGGAATTAATGGAAGCAGTAGATAGCTACATTCCAACTCCAGAAAGAGCAACAGATAAGCCATTCTTAATGCCAGTAGAAGATGTATTCACAATCACTGGTAGAGGAACAGTTGCAACAGGAAGAGTTGAAAGAGGTATCCTACATGTTGGAGACGAAGTTGAAGTAGTAGGATTAAAAGAAGAAAAGATGAAGACTGTAGTAACAGGAATCGAAATGTTCAGAAAGTTACTAGACGAAGCGCAAGCTGGAGATAACATCGGAGCATTATTAAGAGGTGTTCAAAGAACTGATATCGAAAGAGGTCAAGTATTAGCTAAGACTGGATCAGTACACCCACACAGCAAGTTCGTAGGTCAAGTATACGTACTTAAGAAAGAAGAAGGTGGAAGACATACTCCATTCTTTGATGGATACAGACCACAATTCTACTTCAGAACAACAGACGTTACAGGATCAATCAAATTACCAGATGGTATGGAAATGGTTATGCCTGGAGACCACATCGATATGAACGTTGAATTAATAACTCAAGTAGCAATGGACGAAGGTTTAAGATTCGCGATCAGAGAAGGTGGAAGAACTGTAGGTTCAGGTGTTGTTACTAGCATCATCGAATAATTGAGATAAAATTGGTTTAAAGTATTAGGACTGGGTATTAATACCTAGTCCTTTGCAAAGGAACACCATATTGACAGTAGACAACTTTTATGATAATGTGGAAAAGTAACTCATAATTACAAAATTAATTGAAACAGTAAGAGAAATTGTCTCTTAAAATATAATATATAGGAATAACTGGAGGTGCAGACCGTGAGAGTAAAGATAACTTTAGCATGCACAGAGTGTAAGCAAAGAAACTACAACTCAATGAAGAATAAGAAGAACAACCCAGACAGAATGGAAATGCAAAAGTATTGCAAGTTCTGTAAGAAGCACACTCTTCATAGAGAAACTAAGTAATTAGCGATTTAAGTAAAGACACATACTTACCAATTTTAAGGATGTGATAAAATGGCTGACAATAGTAAAGCTAAATCCAATGCTGCTAAAAAAGGCGGTATATTTAAGTTTTTTAGAGAGGTTAAGGCAGAAGTTAAAAGAATAACTTGGCCTTCTAAAAATGAAACTAAAAAAGCATTAATTGCTGTAGCTGTGTTCGTCTTAATCTATGTTGTAATAATAGGCGGATTCGATTATATTTTTCAAAACCTCTTTGAAGTGATTTTGAAACTTAAGTAAGGGAGGTTTAGGTGGATATCACCGGAATAAATATGAGTGAAAGAGCAAGATGGTATGTAGTACATACATACTCAGGATATGAAAACAAAGTAAAAGCTACTATTGAAAAAACTATTGAAAATAGAAATCTTCAAGAATTATTCGTTGATATACAAGTGCCAATGGAAGAAGTTGTTGAAGAAAAAGATGGTAAACAAAAAGTAACTTTGAAAAAGAAATTTCCTGGATATGTGCTAATAAAAATGCTAATGTCAGATGAATCTTGGTATGTAGTAAGAAATACCAGAGGAGTGACAGGGTTTGTTGGACCTGGATCTAAACCGGTTCCGCTTACTGAAGAAGAAATTGAATCTATGGGAATTGTTGAACTTCCACAGGAAATTGATTTAGAAGTAGGCGAAGGGGTTAGAGTAATATCAGGACCATTAAGAGATTTCGTTGCACTAGTGCAAGAAATTAATGCTGAAAAGCATAAAATAAAAGCATCAGTAGATATGTTCGGTAGAGAAACTTTAGCCGAACTAGATTTTAATCAAATCGAGAAGTTAGTTTAATAGTTATATAAATTATTAACTAATGTTTTTTAATTAAGTGGGAGGATTGAAAAAATCCGTAATCACCACAGTATAGGAGGAATAACAAATGGCTAAGAAAGTAACTGGAATGATTAAACTTCAACTTGCAGCAGGTAAGGCTACACCAGCACCACCAGTTGGTCCAGCATTAGGTCAACATGGTGTAAACATAATGGGATTCTGTAAGGAGTTTAATGCTAAAACTGCAAATCAAGCTGGATTAATAATACCAGTAGTAATCACAGTATACCAAGACAGATCTTTTAGTTTCATATTAAAGACACCTCCAGCTGCAGTTCTAATTAAGAAAGAATTAGGATTAGAAAGCGGTTCAGGTGTACCAAACAGAACTAAGGTTGGTAAGTTAACAAAGGAACAAGTAAGAAAGATTGCTGAATTAAAAATGCCAGACTTAAATGCTGCTACAATCGAAGCTGCTATGAGCATGATCGAAGGTACTGCAAGAAGTATGGGTGTAACTATCGAAGAGTAATTCATAAATTCGTGGGAGGTCTAGGCCGTTATTACCACAAAGGAGGCTTATTATGGGAAAGAAATATGTTGAAAGTGCAAAGTTAATAGATAAGAATACTTTATACAATCCAGCAGAAGCTTTAGAGCTATCTGTAAAAACTGCAAAAGCTAATTTCGATGAAACTATCGAATTACATGTAAGACTTGGGGTAGATCCAAGACATGCAGATCAACAAGTTAGAGGAGCAGTTGTATTACCAAACGGAACTGGTAAGACTGTAAGAGTATTAGTATTTGCTAAAGGAGATAAGGCTAAGGAAGCAGAAGCGGCAGGAGCAGAATTTGTCGGAGCTGAAGAATTAGTTCAAAAGATCCAATCAGAAAACTGGTTCGACTACGATGTAGTTGTAGCAACTCCAGATATGATGGGTGTTGTTGGTAGAATAGGTAGAATACTTGGACCTAAGGGATTAATGCCAAACCCTAAGTCAGGAACAGTAACATTTGATGTTGCTAAAGCAATTGCTGACATTAAGGCTGGTAAGGTTGAATATAGAGTTGATAAGACTGCTATAGTTCACTGTCCAATTGGTAAGAAGTCATTCGGTGCTGAAAAGTTAAAGGAAAACTTCCACGCATTAATGGAAGCTTTAATTAAGGCTAAGCCAGCAGCAGCTAAGGGACAATATGTTAAATCAGTAACTGTTTCAAGCACAATGGGACCAGGAGCTAAGATCAATCCAGTAAAAGTTTTAGAATAGTCTTGACTTGAACTGAATTAGATGTTATAATCGGTTGTGTTGTTAAAAAGATAATATTATTTCCGTAGACAGTAGGTGCATTGCATAACGTATAACAACCTACCGAGGTACCAATAAAGTTAGTTATGTTTACTTTAGGTCTTCCTTGTCTACGGGAAGACCTTTATTAATATTAAGCAGTTATAAACTGTGAGGAGGTGGACACACAGTAATGAACAAGAACAGACAAATGAAAGAAGCAAAGGTTGCTGAAATCAAAGAAAAGTTAGAAAAGTCACAATCTGTAATTCTTGCAAGCTATCAAGGTCTTACTGTTGAAGAAGATACTCAATTAAGAAAGAACTTAAGAGAAGCTGGTGTTGAATATAAAGTATACAAGAATACTTTAGTAACATTAGCTGCTAAGGAATTAGGATTAGAAGCTATTTCTGAATATTTAGAAGGACCAGTTTCTATAGCATTCGGATATGAAGATGCTACTGCTCCTGCAAGAATCTTAAATGATTTTGCTAAGGATCATAAGAAACTTGAGTTAAAAGCAGGTATTGTTGAAGGACAAATCTTTGATAAAGAAAAGGTTTCTCAACTTGCTACAATACCATCAAAAGAAGTTCTTATTGCGAAACTTCTTGGAAGTATCAAGGCTCCTTTATCAAACCTTGCATACTTATTAAGTGCAATTAAAGATCAAAAAGAAGCTGAATCAGCTGAATAATAACAAAACAATGTGTTAAGTAATTTTGGAGGTGCAATTAAAATGACAAGAGAAGATATCATTCAAGCTATAAAAGAAATGAGCGTTTTAGAATTAAATGAATTAGTAAAAGCTTGCGAAGAAGAATTCGGAGTAAGCGCTGCTGCTCCAGTAGCAGTAGCAGGTGCAGCAGTTGCAGGTGGAGCTGCTGAAGAAAAGACTGAATTTGATGTAGTATTAGCTAATGCTGGATCTCAAAAGATTAAAGTAATCAAAGTTGTAAGAGAACTTACTGGATTAGGATTAAAGGAAGCTAAGGAAATAGTTGACGGAGCTCCTAAGACATTAAAAGAAGCAGTTTCTAAGGAAGAAGCTGAAGACATCAAGGCTAAATTAGCTGAAGTTGGTGCAGAAGTAGAAGTTAAGTAATTTAACTTAAAATATAAAAAGGTGCTGTATAGCACCTTTTTTATTGTCTAATAGTACGGAATAAAAAAATATTGACATTAATTTGGGAATATGATACTATCATTAAATGTACTGTTCATTATGGATAAGTATATAAAAATGGCAAAATGTGTATAGGTGCATAAAAATGTGGCTATACTAAAAAGATGATGTTCTCCGAAAGCATAAAGTCCTTAGGGAAGCTATGCTTTTGGTTATTTTAGTTTATACAAGGGGTGAAGATTCATGGTACATCCTGTCCAAGTTGGGAAAAGAACAAGAATGAGTTTTGGTAAGGTTAAAGACGTAACCGA
The DNA here is from genome assembly GCF_015669365.1 of Clostridium sp. 1001283B150210_160208_E6. NCBI lineage: Bacteria > Bacillati > Bacillota > Clostridia > Eubacteriales > Clostridiaceae > Clostridium > Clostridium sp. 1001283B150210_160208_E6. Next base: position 33,223 of record NZ_JADPAA010000018.1, read on the forward strand.
AATGCCAAATCTAATTGAAGTACAATTAGATTCGTATCAGTGGTTTTTAAGAGAAGGGCTTCATGAAGTTTTTGATGATGTCAATCCGATAAGCAACTTTACTGGTAATCTAGTACTTGAATTCGTAGACTATAAGCTTGATATGGATAATATTAAGTATTCAGTGGAAGAGTGTAAGGAAAGAGACGCTACTTATGCTGCACCACTAAAGGTTTCTGTAAGATTACAGAACAATGAAACAGGAGAAATAAAAGAGCAAGAAGTCTTTATGGGTGATTTCCCATTAATGACTGAACAAGGAACTTTTATTATTAATGGTGCTGAAAGAGTAATAGTCAGCCAATTAGTAAGATCTCCAGGTGTATATTACAGTTATAGTAGAGATAAGAGTGGTAAAAAACTATTTTCTTCTACAGTAATTCCAAACAGAGGAGCTTGGTTAGAATATGAAACTGACTCTAATGACGTAATATATGTAAGAATTGATAAGACTAGAAAACTACCAATCACTATTTTAGGAAGAGCAATGGGATTTGGAAGTGATCAAGAATTATTAGATTACTTTGGAGAAGAAGAAAGATTCAAAGCAACAATAGAAAAAGATAATACTAAAACAAAGGAAGAAGCACTATTAGAAATCTATAAGAGATTAAGACCAGGTGAACCACCTACAGTAGATAGTGCAGTATCTTTAATTGATTCTTTATTCTTTGATGCAAAAAGATATGATTTGTCTAGAGTAGGTAGATACAAGTTCAATAAGAAACTTGCATTAAACTTAAGAATTGCAAATCAAATAGCTGCTAATGACATTATTAATCCATCAACTGGAGAAATAATGGTTGAAAGTGGCCAAAAAATTAGTAGAACAATTGCTGAAGAAATTAGAAATGTAGGAATAAATTCAGTTGATGTTTTAGTAGAAGATAGAGTTATAAGAGTAATTGGTAATAACTTTGTTGATATAACTAAGCATGTTGATTTTGATGTAACAGACTTAAATATTAAGGAATATGTACATTACCCTACATTAAGAGAAATCTTAGATAATTATTCTGATGAAGATTCAATAAAAGAAGAGATCAAGAAAAATATCAATAAATTAATTCCTAAGCATATTATAAGAGATGATATTTTTGCGACTATTAGTTACGAAATTGGGTTAGCTTATAATATAGGATATGTTGACGATATTGATCATCTTGGAAATAGAAGAATTAGATCAGTTGGTGAATTACTACAAAACCAATTTAGAATTGGTTTATCAAGAATGGAAAGAGTAGTTAAGGAAAGAATGACTATTCAAGACCAAGAAGCAATTACTCCTCAAATGTTAATAAACATTAGACCAGTAGCTGCTGCTATTAAAGAATTCTTTGGTAGTTCGCAATTATCACAATTCATGGATCAAATCAACCCACTTTCAGAATTAACTCATAAGAGAAGATTATCTGCTCTAGGACCAGGAGGTTTATCTAGAGAAAGAGCTGGTTTCGAAGTAAGAGACGTTCACCATTCTCACTATGGAAGAATGTGTCCTATCGAGACTCCAGAAGGACCTAATATAGGTCTTATCAACTCACTAGCAACATTTGCAAGAGTTAATGAATATGGATTTATAGAAACACCATATAGAATTATAGATAAAGAAACTAATACAATTACAAATGAAATAAGATATTTTACAGCAGATGAGGAAGACCAATATTTAGTTGCACAAGCTAAAGAACCGATTGACGGAAATGGTCACTTTGTTGATAAAAAGGTAACAGTAAGAAATAAGGAAGACGTATTTGTTGTACCGGCAGAAGATGTAGATTTAATAGACGTATCGCCTAGACAAATAGTATCAGTAGCTACTGCCATGATACCTTTCCTTGAAAATGATGATGCCTCAAGAGCACTGATGGGATCAAACATGCAACGTCAAGCTGTTCCATTATTAAAGACTCAAGCTCCTATCGTTGGTACAGGAATAGAATACAAAGCTGCAGTAGACTCAGGAGTACTTCCTAAGGCTAAGAATGCTGGTGTTGTAACTTATGTAAGTGCTAACGAAGTAAGAATTAAAAGAGATATTGATGGCGGAATTGATACTTATAAATTACTTAAATTTAAGAGAAGTAACCAAGGTATGTGTATAAATCAACGTCCAATAGTTGATAAAGGTGAAATAGTATTTAAGAATCAAGTATTAGCTGATGGTCCATCAACAGATCTAGGTGAAATATCATTAGGTAAAAATATCAGAATGGGATTCATCACGTGGGAAGGATATAACTACGAAGATGCTATGCTTATTTCTGAAGAATTAGTTAGAGAAGATGTATTTACATCTATTCATATAGAAGAATATGAATGTGAAGCTAGGGACACTAAATTAGGACCAGAAGAAATCACTAGAGATATTCCTAATGTAAGTGAAGATGCACTTAAGGATATCGATGAAAGAGGAATAATAAGAATAGGTGCTGAAGTAAGATCTGGAGATATTCTTGTTGGTAAGGTTACTCCAAAGGGTGAAACTGAATTAACAGCTGAAGAAAGACTGTTAAGAGCAATATTCGGTGAAAAGGCAAGAGAAGTAAGAGATACTTCTTTAAGAGCTCCTCATGGTGAAGCTGGTATAATTGTAGATGTTAAAGTGTTTACAAGAGAAAATGGAGATGAATTAAATCCAGGCGTAAATGAACTTGTAAGAGCTTATATTGCGCAAAAGAGAAAGATATCTGTAGGGGATAAGATGGCTGGACGTCATGGTAACAAGGGGGTTATTTCAAGAGTACTTCCTGAAGAAGATATGCCATTCTTACCAGATGGTAGACCACTACAAATATGTTTAAATCCTTTAGGGGTTCCTTCACGTATGAACATCGGTCAGGTACTTGAAGTTCACTTAGGATGGGCTGCTAGCCAATTAGGATGGCATATAGCTACTCCAGTATTTGATGGAGCAACTGAAGAAGATATAGAAGAATGTCTTGAAAAAGCAGGTTATAATGCTAATGGTAAAACTGTTTTATATGATGGTAGAACAGGAGAACCATTTGATAATGAAGTTACAGTTGGTATAATGTATATCTTAAAGCTAGCTCACTTAGTTGACGATAAGATTCACGCTAGATCAACTGGACCATACTCACTAGTTACACAACAACCACTTGGAGGTAAAGCTCAATTTGGTGGTCAAAGATTTGGTGAAATGGAAGTTTGGGCATTAGAAGCATATGGTGCTGCGCATACATTACAAGAAATATTAACTGTTAAGTCAGATGATGTTGTAGGTAGAGTTAAGACATATGAAGCAATCGTTAAGGGTGAAAATATCCCTGAACCAGGTGTTCCAGAATCATTTAAGGTTCTTATTAAAGAACTTCAAGCTCTTTGCTTAGACATTAAAGTTTTAAATGAAGAAAATCAAGAAGTTCAATTAAAAGAATTTGCAGATGAAGATATGGAAAACTTAGAGGTGAATATAGAAGGAACAGAAGAATTTACTTCTGAACCAGAAGCGGAAATTGATGATAGCTATACAGTAGAAGAAGTAGAACCAGAACAAGAAGAAGATTTCGAAAGTTTTCAAATCGAGGGACTACAAGAAGATTTAGTACTAGATGATTTTAATGACGAACACTAATTTTGAAGGGAGGATATACCCTTGTTTGAGTTAAATAATTTTGATGCAATACAAATAGGATTAGCATCTCCTGAGCAAGTAAGAAAATGGTCAAGAGGAGAAGTTAAGAAACCAGAAACAATAAACTATAGAACATTAAAGCCTGAAAGAGATGGTCTATTCTGTGAAAGAATATTTGGACCAATGAAGGACTGGGAATGTCACTGTGGTAAATATAAAAGAGTAAGATATAAAGGTATAGTTTGTGATAGATGTGGAGTTGAAGTCACAAAGGCTAAAGTTAGAAGAGAGAGAATGGGGCATATAGAACTGGCTGCCCCAGTATCTCATATATGGTACTTCAAAGGAATTCCATCAAGAATGGGATTAATACTTGATATGTCACCAAGAGCTTTAGAAAAAATACTATACTTTGCTTCATACGTAGTAATTGATCCTAAGGAAACACCACTTTTAAAGAAGCAACTTCTTAATGAAAAAGAATATAGAGAAGCTGCAGATAAATATGGTGAAGAAAGCTTTGTTGCAGGTATGGGTGCAGAAGCTGTTAAACAACTTCTAGGAGAAATAGATTTAGAAGCACAATCTATAGAGTTAAAAGAAGAGTTAAAGCAAAGTACAGGTCAAAAAAAGGTAAGAATAATTAGAAGACTTGAAGTTATTGAATCCTTCAAAAAGTCTGGTAATGATCCAAAGTGGATGATTATAGATGTAATTCCTGTTATTCCACCAGATTTAAGACCAATGGTACAATTAGATGGTGGAAGATTTGCAACATCTGATTTAAATGATCTTTACAGAAGAGTTATAAATAGAAATAACAGACTTAAGAAGTTATTAGATTTAGGAGCTCCTGATATCATTGTTAGAAATGAAAAAAGAATGCTTCAAGAAGCAGTAGATGCTCTTGTAGATAATGGAAGAAGAGGAAGAGCTGTAACAGGTCCTGGTAATAGACCATTAAAGTCTTTATCAGATATGCTTAAAGGTAAGCAAGGTAGATTTAGACAAAACTTACTTGGTAAGAGAGTTGACTACTCAGGTAGATCTGTTATCGTTGTTGGTCCAGAATTAAAAATGTACCAATGTGGTCTTCCTAAAGAAATGGCTCTTGAATTATTCAAGCCATTTGTAATGAAAAAATTAGTTGAAGATGGAATAGCTCATAACATAAAGAGTGCTAAGAGAATGGTAGAGAGAGTAATGCCACAAGTATGGGATGTATTAGAAGAAGTTATTGCAGACCATCCGGTATTATTAAACCGTGCTCCTACACTTCACAGATTAGGTATTCAAGCATTCCAACCAGTATTAGTTGAAGGTAGAGCTATAAAGTTACATCCATTAGTTTGTACAGCATATAATGCTGACTTTGATGGTGACCAAATGGCTGTTCACGTACCTTTATCTGTAGAAGCACAAGCAGAAGCAAGATTTTTAATGCTTGCGGCTGGTAACATATTAAAGCCATCTGATGGTAAACCAGTTTGTGTTCCTACTCAAGATATGGTTCTTGGCTCTTATTATTTAACAATAGATAAGGAACAAGAAAAGGAAGATAAATATTTCTACTCAAAAGAAGAAGCTATAATGGCTTATGAGTTAAAAGAAATAGGAGTACATGATAAAATACATGTAAAGTTATTTAAGACTGTAGATGGAGTTGAAAAAACAGGAATAATTAAAACTACTGTTGGTAAATTAATATTCAATGAATCAATTCCACAAGATCTTGGATTTGTTGATAGAAATAATAAAGATGAAGAGTTTAACTTAGAAGTAGACTTCTTAGTCACTAAGAAATCTTTAGGTAAGATAATAGATAAGTGTTACTTAAAGCATGGTCCAACTGAAACTTCGATAATGTTGGATAAAATAAAAGCCTTAGGATATCACTATTCGTCAATCGGAGCTATAACTGTTGCTGCATCAGATATGATTGTACCTAAAGAAAAGTATGATTTATTAAGAGATGCGGATGAAACAATAGAAAAGATTGAAAAAATGTATAAAAGAGGTTTCATATCTGATGATGAAAGATATGAAAGAGTTATAGAAAAATGGACTAAGACAACTGAAGAAGTTGCTGATACTCTAATGGAAAGCCTTGATAAATTTAACCCAATATTTATGATGGCTGACTCTGGTGCCAGAGGTTCTAAGTCACAAATTAAGCAATTAGCTGGTATGAGAGGACTTATGGCAAGTCCATCTGGTAAGATTATAGAATTACCAATTAGAGCATCCTTTAGAGAAGGTCTAGATGTACTTGAATACTTCTTATCTACTCACGGAGCTAGAAAAGGTAATGCCGATACCGCCTTAAAGACTGCCGATTCAGGATACTTAACTAGAAGATTAGTTGATGTTTCTCAAGACGTAATTGTAAGAGAAGAAGACTGTGGCGCTACAGATGGTATGGTTGTATCTGAAATTAGAGAAGGTAATGAAGTTGTTGAAGGCTTAGCTGAAAGATTAACAGGTAGATATCTTGCAGAAGATGTAATAAACCCTTCTACAGGAGAAGTTATTGCTAATAACGATACTTATGTTGATTCAGAAATGGCAGAAACAATAGTAGCCACAGGAGTTAAAAAGGTTAAAATTAGATCTGTATTTACATGTAAGTGTAAAATAGGTGTATGTGCTAAGTGTTATGGAATGAATATGGCTACTGCTAAGAAGATAAACATAGGTGAAGCAGTTGGTATAATAGCTGCTCAATCTATCGGTGAACCAGGAACTCAGCTTACAATGAGAACATTCCATACAGGTGGTGTTGCCGGTGCGGATATAACACAAGGTCTTCCTAGAGTTGAAGAATTATTTGAAGCTAGAAAACCTAAGGGTCTTGCAATTGTAAGTGAAATTAGTGGTACTGTAAGAATAGAGGAAACTAAGAAAAAGAGAACTGTATATGTAATGGGAGCTGATGGCGAAGAAAAGAGCTATGATATTCCATTTGGATCAAGACTAAAAGTTAACGATAATGATGTTATAGAAGCTGGAGATGAAGTTACAGAAGGTTCTGTTAACCCACATGATATCATGAATATCAAGGGTATAGATGGTGCTAGAAGATATCTGCTTAGTGAAGTTCAAAAAGTTTATAGACTTCAAGGGGTTGATATTAATGATAAGCACTTAGAAGTAGTTGTTAGACAAATGACTAGAAAGATTAAAGTTACAGATTCTGGTGATACTGAACTATTACCTGGAACAATGATTGATATATTTGACTTCGAAGAAGCAAATGAAAAGGTAAGAGAGTTTGGTGGAGAAGAAGCTACAGGAGAACAAGCGCTATTAGGAATTACTAAAGCTGCTCTTGCAACTGACAGTTTCTTATCAGCAGCATCATTCCAAGAAACAACAAGAGTACTTACAGAAGCTGCAATAAAGGGTAAAACTGATCCTCTTGTTGGATTGAAGGAAAATGTAATAATAGGTAAGCTGATTCCAGCTGGAACTGGTATGATGAGATACAGATCAGTAAAGCTTGATGTTGAAGAAGATTTAACTATGGATGACAGCTTATTAAAGGTAGAATAATACAATTCAAATTTATTGACATGCGTATGCTTAAATGATAAAATACGAGATGTGTGATTTTTAGATTCACATAGATTTGATTGTCTACATGTTTCATGGAGGCAAAGTAATTATTACTTTGCCTTTATGAATTTAATTAACTTGTTTTATCTTTTTATATTTAAATAGATAAATAAAATTCAGGAGGTGAAAGAATGCCAACTATAAGCCAATTAGTAAGAAAAGGAAGAAAAGTAGCTGTTACAACTTCAACTGCTCCAGCACTTAAGGAGTGTCCTCAAAAGAGAGGTGTTTGTACTGTTGTTAAGACTACTACTCCAAAGAAGCCTAACTCAGCGTTAAGAAAGATTGCCAGAGTAAGACTTACAAATGGATATGAAGTTACTGCATACATTGGTGGTGTAGGACACAACTTACAAGAACATAGCGTTGTTCTTATAAGAGGTGGTAGAGTAAAGGACCTTCCTGGTGTTAGATACCATATCGTAAGAGGAGCATTAGACTGTGCTGGTGTAGCTAACAGAATGCAAGGAAGATCAAAGTATGGAGCTAAGAGACCTAAGAAGAAATAGTCTCTTAACCAATTGTAGTGCTTATCTTCAGCATTTACATAGATTTATAACTTAAGTTTATATAGATGAAGGAGTTAGCACTTTACGGTATCGAAATAGTACCGAGTACCGATGAACTTAAATTATCATGTTAAGGAGGGAAGAAAAGTGCCAAGAAAAGGACATATAGCAAAGAGAGATGTATTACCAGATCCAATGTACAACTCAAAGGTTGTTACTAAGTTAATAAACAACATAATGGAAGATGGTAAAAAGGGAGTAGCTCAAAAAATATGTTACAATGCATTTGAAGTTATGGCTCAAAAGACTGGTAAAGATGCATTAGAAGTATTTGAAGAAGCTATGAACAATGTAATGCCTTTACTAGAAGTAAAAGCAAGAAGAATAGGTGGAGCTACTTACCAAGTTCCAATAGAAGTTAGAGCAGAAAGAAGACAGACTTTAGGTATCAGATGGATACTAGCTGCTGCTAGAAAAAGAGGAGAAAAGCTTATGGCAGAAAGATTAGCTGGAGAATTATTAGATGCAGCTAATAATACTGGTGCTGCTGTTAAGAAGAGAGAAGATACTCACAAGATGGCAGAAGCTAATAAGGCTTTCGCTCACTACAGATACTAATATAAAAACTGTTTTGGTTCTTTTACCAAAACAGTTTTCTAGAATTTATAATTACTCGTTGAGAGGAGGAAATTAAATGGCAAGACAATATCCGTTAGAAAAATTCCGTAATTTCGGAATAATGGCCCATATAGATGCAGGTAAGACTACAACTACAGAACGTATACTATTCTATACAGGAAGAACACACAAAATTGGTGAAACTCATGAAGGGGCTTCTCAAATGGACTGGATGGTTCAAGAACAAGAAAGAGGTATAACAATTACTTCTGCAGCAACAACTTGTTTCTGGGAAGGTCATGAATTAAATATCATTGATACTCCAGGTCACGTAGACTTCACAGTAGAAGTTGAAAGATCATTAAGAGTACTTGATGGAGCAGTTACTGTTCTAGATGCTAAGAGTGGGGTTGAACCTCAAACTGAAACTGTTTGGAGACAGGCAGATAAGTACGGCGTACCAAGAATGATTTATGTAAATAAGATGGATGCGACTGGAGCAGATTTCTTCAGATGTGTTCAAACAGTAAGAGATAGATTAAAGGCTAACGCTGTTCCAATACAAATTCCAATAGGATCAGAAGACCAATTTAAAGGAATGGTAGATCTTATATCAAATAAGGCTATATTATTCTATGACGATCTTGGAAAAGATGTTAGAACTGAAGAAATTCCAGCAGATTTAGTAGATCAAGCTGAAGAATACAGAAATGCTATGATAGAAGCAATAGCTGAAACTGATGAAGAATTAATGATGAAATACCTTGAGGGTGAAGAAATAACAGCAGATGAATTACATGCTGCTTTAAGAAAAGCTACAATAGCTAATGAAATTTATCCTTGTATTTGTGGTTCTTCATACAAAAACAAAGGTGTTCAAGAAATGATTAATGGAGTTGTTGCATACTTACCATCTCCACTAGACATTCCTGCTGTAGAAGGTACTAATTTAGAAGGTGAAGCAGCTACAAGAGAAGCTTCAGATGAAGCGCCTTTATCAGCATTAGCATTCAAGATTGCTACTGACCCATTCGTAGGAAAGCTTGCTTTTGCTAGAATTTACTCTGGTATAATAGAAAGTGGTTCTTACGTTCTTAACTCAACTAAGGGTAAGAAAGAAAGAATTGGTAGACTTGTTAAAATGCATGCTAATCATAGAGAAGAAGTTGAATCACTAGAAGCTGGTGAATTAGGAGCAATTATAGGATTAAAGAATACTACAACTGGAGATACTCTATGTGCAGAAAATAATCCAATAATTCTTGAATCAATGGAATTCCCAGAACCAGTTATAAACATTGCGATTGAACCAAAGACTAAAGCTGGTCAAGAAAAGATGGGGTTAGCATTAGCTAAGCTTGCAGAAGAAGATCCAACTTTCAAGACTTGGACTGATCAAGAAACTGGTCAAACAATTATCGCAGGTATGGGTGAACTTCACTTAGATATTATTGTTGATAGACTTCAAAGAGAATTCAAAGTTGAGTGTAATGTAGGTGCACCTCAAGTTTCATATAAAGAAACAATTAAGAAGGCTGTTAAGGCTGAAGCTAAGTATGCTAAGCAATCAGGTGGTAAAGGACAATACGGTCACGCTGTAATTGAAATGGAACCAACTGAAGGAGAATATTCATTTGAAAATGCTGTTGTTGGTGGAGCTATTCCAAAGGAATACATTCCAGCAATCGATGCAGGTATTCAAGAAGCAGCTTTAACTGGTAACATAGCTGGATACAATGTTATTAACTTTAAGGTTAAGTTAGTACACGGATCTTACCATGAAGTCGATTCTTCAGAAATGGCGTTTAAGATTGCTGGTTCTATGGCATTTAAGAATGCTATGGCTAAAGCAGATCCAGTATTATTAGAACCAATGATGAAGGTTGAAATAACTGTACCTGAAGAATACATGGGAGACGTTATAGGTGACGTTAACTCAAGAAGAGGTAGACTAGAAGGTATGGATTCAGTAAATGGAGCTCAAGTAATTAGAGCATTTATTCCATTAGCTGAAATGTTTGGTTATGCAACATCATTAAGATCAAGAACTCAAGGTAGAGGTGTTTACGCAATGGTATTCGATCACTACGAAGAAGTTCCAAAGAGCATACAAGAACAAATCGCTGGAAATAGAAGTAAATAGTTTGTTTGGTGTTACATAAAGGTAACACCAAACACTTATTAATATAAGTATTTATAAGTAAACTACAATATAAATATAGATATTGTGATATTTATAGGTTATAATAATGACTGAAAAAAGTCTTTAAATTTATTGATATATTTTAAGGAGGAATTTGCAATGGCAAAGGAAAAATTCGAGAGAAATAAACCCCACGTAAATATTGGAACAATCGGTCACGTAGACCACGGTAAGACAACACTTACAGCAGCAATCACAACAGTTTTAGCAAACAGAGGATTCGCTGAAGCATTCGATTACGCAGAAATCGATAAGGCACCAGAAGAAAAAGAAAGAGGAATCACAATCAACACTGCACACGTTGAATATCAAACAGATAACAGACACTATGCACACGTTGACTGTCCAGGACACGCTGACTATGTTAAGAACATGATTACAGGAGCTGCACAAATGGATGGAGCTATCTTAGTATGTTCAGCAGCAGATGGTCCAATGCCTCAAACAAGAGAACATATACTACTAGCATCAAGAGTTGGTGTTGACTATATCGTAGTATTCTTAAACAAAGCAGATATGGTAGACGATCCAGAATTACTTGAATTAGTAGAAATGGAAGTTAGAGAATTATTAAGCGAATACAACTTCCCAGGAGATGACATTCCAGTAATAACTGGTTCAGCATTAAAAGCATTAGAAAACCCAACAGATGAAGAAGCTACTAAGTGCATCATGGAATTAATGGAAGCAGTAGATAGCTACATTCCAACTCCAGAAAGAGCAACAGATAAGCCATTCTTAATGCCAGTAGAAGATGTATTTACAATCACTGGTAGAGGAACAGTTGCAACAGGAAGAGTTGAAAGAGGTATCCTACATGTTGGAGACGAAGTTGAAGTAGTAGGATTAAAAGAAGAAAAGATGAAGACTGTAGTAACAGGAATCGAAATGTTCAGAAAGTTACTAGACGAAGCGCAAGCTGGAGATAACATCGGAGCATTATTAAGAGGTGTTCAAAGAACTGATATCGAAAGAGGTCAAGTATTAGCTAAGACTGGATCAGTACACCCACACAGCAAGTTCGTAGGTCAAGTATACGTACTTAAGAAAGAAGAAGGTGGAAGACATACTCCATTCTTTGATGGATACAGACCACAATTCTACTTCAGAACAACAGACGTTACAGGATCAATCAAATTACCAGAAGGTATGGAAATGGTTATGCCTGGAGATCACATCGATATGAACGTTGAATTAATAACTCAAGTAGCAATGGACGAAGGTTTAAGATTCGCGATCAGAGAAGGTGGAAGAACTGTAGGTTCAGGTGTTGTTACTAGCATCATCGAATAATTT
>NZ_JADPAA010000018.1:45197-68503 GCF_015669365.1 Clostridium sp. 1001283B150210_160208_E6
ACGAAGGTTTAAGATTCGCGATCAGAGAAGGTGGAAGAACTGTAGGTTCAGGTGTTGTTACTAGCATCATCGAATAATTTTAGAATTATATAATGTTTAAATTTAAACTTGGTTATAAAGAGTAGAGGAGACGTCTTCTACTCTTTTTTATATGAAAGATATATATAATGTACTAAAAAGTAATGTGATAACAAAGTTCAAGAATAAGATTTGAAATTTAGTGTGAGTATTAAAATATAAATTAAAAAGGTATTGTTACTTATAACATTACCAAACTTTGGATAATATATAAGTATTAAGCATTAAATACATAATAAAGTTCTTGAAAATAAATAAAAAAGAATATAAAATAAAGTACAGTTGAGATGAAAAAACAGTTAAGATTACCCAAATAAAAATTAAAAATAATGTAATTAAAAAAACTTGAAAACATTAATGAAAAATAGTATAATAAAGAAGTTGCAGAGCAAACAGCGATGAATCAAGAGGTTGCCGGACTTCCGGGTAATTCTTGATGAGTATGTCTGGATCTAGAATCCGACGACAGGGAATCTGTTAGATTATGTTTAAAAGTGTGAAACACCAGGAACAGTTTACAGATAACCGCTGTTGTGCGTTAGAAGTAAAGCGTACATGAAAAGGAGGGAAACCAAGATGTCAAAACAAAAAATAAGAATAAGATTAAAGGCTTTTGATCACACAATATTAGATCAATCAGCTGAAAAAATCGTTGAAACTGCTAAATCAACAGGAGCTAAGGTTGCTGGTCCAGTACCACTACCAACAGAAAAAGATGTTGTTACAATATTAAGAGCAGTTCACAAATACAAGGACTCTAGAGAGCAGTTCGAAATAAGAACTCACAAGAGACTTATAGATATCGTTAATCCATCACCAAAGACTGTTGATGCATTAATGAGATTAAATCTACCAGCAGGTGTAGATATCGAAATAAAGCTTTAATAGCAAAACTTTTAAATAGAGATTGAACTATTATGATTGTGTTACAATCCGCTAATTAGTTTGGGAGGTGTAAGTAAAATGAAAAAAGCTATTATAGGTAAGAAAATAGGAATGACTCAAATTTTCAATGAAAATGGAAAGATGATTCCTGTAACAGTAGTGGAAGCAGGTCCATGTGTTGTTGTTCAAAAGAAGACAACAGAGAAAGATGGATATGAAGCTATCCAAGTTGGTTTTGGTGAAATAAGAGAAAAGTTAGTTAACAAGCCAGCTAAAGGACATTTTGCTAAAGCAGGAGTTTCATTAAGAAGAACACTTAAAGAATTCAAGCTTGAAAATGCTAGCGAATATGAAGTTGGTCAAGAAATAAAGGCTGACGTTTTTGCAGTAGGAGATAAGGTTGATGTATCAGGAATTTCTAAAGGTAAGGGATTCCAAGGTGTAATTAAGAGATGGAATGCTCAAAGAGGACCAATGTCACACGGTTCTAAGTTCCATAGAGCAGTAGGTTCAATGGGAGCATCATCAGATCCATCAAGAACATTTAAGAATAAACATATGCCAGGTCACATGGGTGCTGTTAATACAACAGTGTTAAACTTAGAAGTAGTTAAAGTTATAGCTGAAAAGAATTTAATACTAATAAAGGGTGGAATCCCAGGACCTAATAAAGGTACAGTAGTTATTAGAAATACAGTTAAGGCTTAATTTCTGTAAGAAAGGAGGACGCACAGGATGCCTACAGTAGGATTATTTAATAAAGAAGCAAAGCAAGTTGGAGAAATCCAATTAAACGATAATGTTTTCGCAGTTGAAGTTAATAAGGATGCAATGCACCAAGTAGTTGTTGCATTACTTGCAAACAAGAGACAAGGAACTCAATCAGCTAAGACAAGAGCTGAAGTAAGAGGAGGCGGAATCAAGCCTTGGAGACAAAAGGGAACAGGTAGAGCAAGACAAGGTTCTATAAGAGCTCCACAATGGATTAAGGGTGGTGTTGTTTTTGCACCAAAGCCAAGAGATTACAGAATGTCAGTACCAAAGAGCATGAGAAGAGTAGCTATGAAGTCTGCATTAACTTGTAAGGTTCAAAATGAAGAGATGATCGTTTTAGAAAATCTTGAATTTGAAGCAATCAAGACTAAGTCTATGGCAGAAATGCTAAAAGCTTTCAATGCTAATAAGACATTAATAGTAACAGCTGAATCAAACGAAGTAGTTTATAAGTCAGCTAGAAATATTGAAGGAGTTTCAGTAATTCCTGTAAACAACATCAATGTTTATGATTTACTAAAGTTTGAAAAAGTGATCATGACTAAAGATGCTGTATCAAAGATTGAGGAGGTGTACGCATAATGAAGTTAACAAGCCATGATATAATAAGAAAGCCTGTTATAACTGAAAAGACTATGACAGCTATGGCAGAAAATAAGTACACTTTCATAGTTCACATTAATTCAAACAAGTCTCAAATAAAGAGAGCTGTTGAAGAAGTGTTTGGAGTTAAAGTTGCTAGCGTTCAAACTATAAGAACTATGGGAAAAACTAAGAGAATGGGCGTACATGTAGGAAAGAGATCTGACTACAAGAAAGCTATTGTAACACTTGCAGCAGATAGCAAGGGAATAGAATTCTTTGAAGGATTACAATAGTTAAATAAAGGTGATTTATTGGTGTAAAACACCAGATAAGCTGTAAGAAGGAGGTAACAAAATGGCAGTTAAAAAGTTTAAACCAACTACCCCTTCAAGAAGAGAAATGACAATGGCAACATTTGAAGAAATCACAACAAATGTACCAGAAAAATCACTTCTTGTTTCTTTAAAGAAAAACGGTGGTAGAAATGCACAAGGTAAAATAACTGTTAGACATCGTGGTGGCGGTGCTAAGAGAAAGTATAGAGTAATTGATTTTAAGAGAAATAAGGATGGTGTTCCAGCAAAGGTTGCTACAATAGAATACGATCCAAATAGATCAGCATACATTGCTTTAGTAGTATATGCAGATGGAGAAAAGAGATACATAATAGCTCCAGCTGGTTTAGCAGTAGGAGATGTAGTTGTATCAGGACCAGAAGCAGATATCAAAGCAGGTAATGCTCTTCCATTAAAGAATATACCAGTTGGTACAGTTGTTCACAACATAGAGTTACAAGCTGGAAAAGGAGCTCAATTAGTTAGATCTGCAGGAGCTTCAGCTCAATTAATGGCTAAAGAAGGAGACTACGCTACATTAAGATTACCTTCAGGTGAAATGAGATATGTAAGAATCGAATGTAGAGCTACTGTAGGAACTGTATCTAACTCAACTAATGATATAGTTAATATAGGTAAAGCAGGTAGAAAGAGACACATGGGATGGAGACCTACTGTTAGAGGTTCTGTAATGAACCCTTGCGATCACCCTCATGGTGGTGGTGAAGGTAGATCACCAATCGGTAGACCAAGTCCAGTTACTCCATGGGGTAAACCAGCACTTGGATACAAGACTAGAAAGAATAAGAAGTATTCTGATAGATTTATCATTAAGAGAAGAAACGATAAGTAATATGAAGAGAACCTATTCTCTTCATGGCTTATCAGCCTAAGGTTAGTGAAGGGAGGCAATATAAGTGAGTAGATCAACAAAAAAAGGACCTTTTGTCCATGAAGGATTAATTAAAAAGATTGAAGAAATGAATGCAAATGGTGAGAAAAAGGTTATAAAGACTTGGTCAAGAAGTTCAACAATTTTCCCACAAATGATAGGTCATACAATAGCTGTTCACGATGGAAGAAAGCATGTTCCTGTATATGTATCAGAAGATATGGTTGGACATAAGCTTGGAGAGTTCGCTTTAACTAGAACTTTCAAAGGGCACGTGGACACAGATAAGAAGTCTAAAAGATAGTATAGGCGCCAGGAAAGGAGGAACAAGATATGGAAGCTAAGGCTATAGCTAAGTATGTAAGAATGTCTCCAATTAAGGTAGGAGCAGTTACAGATTTAATAAGAGGAAAAGATGTTAAAGAAGCTTTTGCTATTTTACAATATACTCCAAGAGAAGCAGCAGTAGTTATAAACAAAGTTTTAAAATCAGCTGTTGCAAATGCAGAAAACAATTTTGCATTAGATACTGACAAATTATATGTTTCAGAAATACACGTTGGTCAAGGTCCAACACTAAAGAGATTTAGACCAATGGACCATGGTAAAGCGTTTAAGATTCTTAAGAAAACAAGCCACATAACTGTAGTTGTTAAAGAAAGAGCTTAGAAGAAGGAGGGAAATATAAGTGGGTCAAAAAGTACATCCTCACGGACTTAGAGTAGGTGTTATCAAAGAGTGGGATGCAAAGTGGTATGCTAATAAAAAAGACTTTGCTGATAACTTAGTTGAAGATAACAAGATCAGAGAATATGTAAAAAAAGAATTATTCTCAGCAGGTATTTCAAAGATCGAAATAGAAAGAGCTGCTAAGAGAATTAAGTTAAACATACACACTGCAAAGCCAGGTGTTGTTATTGGAAAAGGTGGAGCTGGAATCGAAGCCTTAAAGCAAAAGATAAATAAGTTAATTGGCGGAAAGAATGTTTTAATAAACATTGTTGAAGTTAAGAATGCTGAAGCAGATGCTCAATTAATGGCAGAAAATATTGCTGCTCAATTAGAAAAGAGAATCTCATTCAGAAGAGCTATGAAGCAAACAATTCAAAGAGCTATGAAACACGGAGTAAAGGGTGTTAAGACTGCTTGTTCAGGAAGATTAGGAGGAGCAGAAATAGCTAGAACAGAACAATATCACGAAGGAACAATTCCACTACAAACTTTAAGAGCAGACATTGATTATGGATTTGCTGAAGCAGATACAACATACGGTAAGATCGGAGTTAAGGTTTGGGTTTATAATGGAGAAGTTCTTCCAACTAAAAAAGTTGAAAAGGAAGAAGTTGACGCGTAAGAAAGGAGGAATAGATCATGTTAATGCCTAAAAGAGTAAAGCATCGTAAGGTACAACGTGGTAGAATGAAAGGTAAAGCTACAAGAGGAAATTTCCTTGCTTATGGAGATTTCGGTATTCAAGCTACTAGTTGTGGTTGGATTACAAGTAATCAAATCGAGGCAGCCAGAATTGCTATAAATAGATACATCAGAAGAGGAGGAAAACTTTGGATAAAGATTTTCCCAGATAAGCCAGTAACTGAAAAACCAGCTGAAACAAGAATGGGTTCAGGTAAAGGTTCACCAGAATATTGGGTAGCAGTAGTTAAGCCTGGTAGAGTTTTATTTGAGTTATCAGGAGTTAATGAAGAAGTTGCAAGAGAAGCTATGAGACTTGCATCACACAAACTTCCTGTAAAAACAAAGTTTGTTACAAGAAGAGATTTTGAGGAAATGGGTGGTGAAGAATAATGAAGGCTAGAGAATTAAAAGAATTAAGAGCAAATAATCCTCAAGATTTACAAGCTAAATTAGGAGATTTAAAAGCTGAATTATTCAACTTAAGATTCCAATTAGCTACAGGACAATTAGAAAATCCTATGAGAATAAGAGAAGTTAAGAAATCTATAGCCCAAATAAAAACCATCTTAAGAGAAGAAGAGCTAAAGGTTCAACAGTAATCGGAAGGAGGTATTCTTTAAATGGAACAAAGAGCACTAAGAAAGAAAAGAATTGGTAGAGTTGTTTCTGACAAAATGGATAAAACTATCGTAGTTGCTGTTGAAACTAAGGTAAGACATCCGTTATATGGTAAGACTGTTAACAGAACTACTAAGTTTAAAGCTCATGATGAAAATAATGAAGCTAGAATAAATGATAGAGTATTAATAATGGAGACTAGACCATTATCTAAAGATAAGAGATGGAGACTTGTTGAGATAGTTGAAAAAGCAAAATAAGCTTTAAAGACTGAAAGGAGGGTAATTCAATGATACAACAACAAACCTTACTAAAGGTAGCAGATAACTCAGGTGCAAAAGAAATCATGTGTATCAGAGTTTTAGGCGGATCTAAGAGAAAGTTCGGTAACATTGGAGATGTAATAGTTGCTAGCGTTAAAAGTGCAACACCAGGCGGAGTTGTTAAAAAAGGTGACGTAGTAAAGGCTGTTATAGTTAGATCTGTAAGAGGATTAAGAAGAGCAGATGGTTCATACATTAAGTTTGATGAAAATGCTGCAGTTATAATAAAAGATGATAAGCAACCAAGAGGAACTCGTATCTTCGGACCAGTTGCTAGGGAGCTAAGAGATAAAGAATTTAATAAAATCTTATCATTAGCACCTGAAGTTCTATAATAGAGGAGGTGGCTAACTTGAAGGTACATGTAAGAAAGAACGACACAGTTGTAGTTATTTCAGGAAAAGACAAAGGAAAAACTGGAGAAGTTTTAAAAGTATATCCTAAGACAGGAAAGGTTCTTGTAAAAGGAGTTAACATAGTTAAGAAGCACCAAAAGGCTACTAGAAATCAAGCCGAAAGTGCTATTATAGAAAAGGAAGCTGCTATATACAGCTCAAAGGTTATGTTATATTGTACAAAGTGCAAGAGTGCAACTAGAATTAGCAATAAGTTATTAGAAGACGGAGCTAAGGTAAGAGTTTGCAAGAAGTGCGGAGAAACATTCTAGAATCTGAAAGGAGGTAAATCAATATGACAAGACTTCAAGAAAAGTACGAAAAAGAAATTATACCAGCTATGATTGAAAAGTTTGGTTATAAAAATATAATGGAAGTTCCAAGACTTGAAAAGATAGTAATCAATATGGGTGTTGGAGAAGCTAAAGAAAATCAAAAGGTTTTAGAAGCAGCAGTTAACGATTTAACATTAATAGCTGGTCAAAAGCCAATATTAACTAGAGCAAAGAAATCTGTTGCTAACTTTAAGATAAGAGAAAATATGCCATTAGGATGTAAAGTTACATTAAGAAAGGCAAAGATGTATGAATTTGCTGATAAGCTAATGGCAATAGCTCTACCAAGAGTTAGAGACTTCAGAGGTGTTTCAAGCAAGTCATTTGATGGAAGAGGAAACTATTCACTAGGAATTAAAGAGCAATTAATATTCCCAGAAATAGAGTACGATAAAATCGATAAAGTGAGAGGAATGGATATAATCTTCGTAACTACAGCTAACACTGACGAAGAAGCAAGAGAATTATTAAGATTCCTTGGAATGCCATTCGCTCAATAATAAGGAGGGAAAGTCGTGGCACGTAAAGCTATTATTGAAAAGTGGAATAAGACACCTAAATATAAAACAAGAGCTTATACAAGATGTAGAATATGTGGTAGACCACATGCAGTACTTAAAAAATTCGGTATATGCCGTATTTGTTTCAGAGAACTTGCTTATAAGGGACAAATCCCTGGATGCAAGAAGGCAAGCTGGTAATATCGATTCATAGAGCGAAAGGAGGCACATTAAATGGTTATGACAGATCCTATAGCAGATTTGCTAACTCGTATTAGAAACGCAAATGCTGTAAGACATGAGGTAGTAGAAGTACCTTCTTCAAATGTAAAGAAGGCAATAGCAAATATATTATTACAAGAAGGATATATTAAAGAAATAGATGAGTACAATGATGGTGTTGTACCAATGTTAAGAATATCTCTTAAATACGGTTCTAACAAAGAAAGAGTTATTACTGGAATAAAGAGAATATCTAAGCCAGGACTAAGAGTTTACTGTAAGAAAGATGAAACTCCAAAGGTGTTAAACGGATTAGGAATAGCTGTTATATCAACTTCTAAGGGAATAATGGTTGATAGAGAAGCTAGAAAGATGGGACTAGGCGGAGAAGTAGTTTGCTACGTTTGGTAGTATCTTATATTAGGAAGTAACTAGATAGATTAAATATATGTTTGTACGAGAAGAATACAGGAGGTGCAATTATGTCAAGAGTAGGTAGATTACCAATAGCTATTCCTGCTGGCGTAACTGTAACTGTAACAGCAGATAATGTTGTTACAGCTAAGGGGCCAAAGGGTGAGCTAGTAAATGCTATGCACAAAGACATTAAGATAGTGGTTGAAAACAACGAAGTTGTTGTTACTAGACCTAGTGATGTAAAAGAGCACAGAGCTCTTCACGGATTAACAAGAGCACTTATTAATAACATGGTAATTGGAGTTAACGAAGGTTACCAAAAGACTTTAGAATTAGTAGGTGTTGGTTATAGAGCTCAACTACAAGGAAAGAAACTTGTAATGAACCTTGGATACTCACATCCAGTTGAAATAGAACCAATGAATGGAATTACTTTCGAGACTCCTGCTGCAACAAAAGTTGTTATCAAAGGTATAGATAAGCAAGTTGTTGGAGCACAAGCGGCTGATATCAGACGTTGGAGAAAGCCAGAACCATATAAGGGTAAAGGAATTAAATTCGAAGGCGAAGTAATCAGACGTAAAGAAGGTAAAACTGGTAAGAAATAATAGAAAGGAGTGAGCTTTATGTTCAAGAAGGTAGACAAAAAAGCAAGTAGAGTAAAACGTCACCTTAGAGTTCGTAAGAAAGTTTTCGGTACTCCTGAAAGACCAAGACTTTCAGTATACAGAAGTGAAAAAAATATTTATGCACAAATAATTGATGATATAAATGCTGTAACTATAGTTTCTGCTTCAAGCTTAGAGAAGGACTTCTCTGCAAAGGGCGGTAACAAAGAAGGTGCTAAACTTGTAGGAGAACTAGTAGCTAAGAAGGCATTAGAAAAAGGAATTAAAGATGTTGTGTTCGACAGAGGTGGATATGTATATCACGGAAGAGTACAACAATTAGCAGAAGCTGCTAGAGAAGCAGGATTAAATTTCTAAAAAATAAGGAGGGAAATACATGAGAATCGATCCTAGTCAACTAGACCTTAAAGAAAAGGTTGTTTATATAAACAGAGTTACTAAGGTTGTTAAGGGTGGTAGAAACTTCAGATTCAGCGCTCTAGTTGTTGTTGGTGACGAAAACGGACACGTTGGAGTTGGAATGGGAAAATCTATCGAAATTCCAGTAGCAATCAAAAAGGGAATAGAAGATGCTAAGAAAAACTTAGTAAAAGTTTCTATGGTTGGAACAACTGTTCCTCATGAAATATATGGAACTTTCGGAACAGGAAAAGTTCTTATAATGCCAGCTAAAGAAGGTACAGGAGTTATTGCTGGGGGTCCTGCAAGAGCTGTACTTGAATTAGCAGGATTAAAGGATGTTAGAGCTAAGTCATTAGGTTCAAACAATCCAAGAAACATGGTAAATGCAACTATCAACGGATTAGCAAACTTAAGAACAGCTGAAGATATAGCTAAATTAAGAGGAAAATCTGTTGAAGAGATTCTAGGTTAGGAGGGAATTGGCGATGGCTAAGTTAAGAGTTACTCTAGTTAAGAGCTTAATAGGTAGAAAGAAAGACCATATCGCTACTGCAAATGCCCTAGGACTAAAGAAAATTGGTAAAACAGTAGAAAAAGAGGAAACTCCTCAAATAAAAGGTATGATTAAGAAGATTGACTATTTACTAAAGGTAGAAGAAGTATAATTTAGAGGAGGTGTACTGATAATGAAACTTCATGAATTAAAGCCAGCAGCAGGTAGCAAAAAGGCTCCTAAGAGAGTTGGTAGAGGTACTGGTTCTGGTTTAGGTAGAAATGCCGGAAAAGGTGAAAAAGGACAAAACGCTAGATCAGGCGGTGGAGTAAGACCAGGTTTTGAAGGAGGTCAAATGCCTCTTTACAGAAGACTTCCAAAGAGAGGTTTTACAAATATATTTGCTAAGAAGATCGTTAGTATTAATGTAGATAGATTAAATATATTTGAAAACGGAACTGAAGTTACTCCTGAAGTATTACTTGAGAAGAGAGTAGTAAGTAAAGTTATGGATGGCGTTAAGATTCTTGGAAACGGAAACTTAGAAAAGAGTTTAACTATAAAAGGATGTAAACTTTCAAAATCTGCAGTAGAGAAGATCGAAGCAGCTGGAGGAAAAGTTGAGGTGATTTAATATGCTATCAACCCTACGTAATGCCTGGAAGGTTCCAGAATTGAGAAAAAAATTCTGTTGGACAATATTTTTAGTAGCGATTTTCAGGATGGGAACTCATATTCCTGTTCCTGGAATCAATGCTGAATTTATATCAAGAATACAGGAGATGACTCAATCTGGGTTACTTGGTTTCTATGATTTAATATCTGGTGGAGCATTTAGTAACTTTAGTATATTAGCATTAGGCGTAACACCATATATTAATGCATCAATTATAATGCAATTATTAACAATAGCTATTCCATCTTTAGAGCAACTATCTAAAGAGGGACAGGAAGGTAGAAAAAAGATACAAAATGCCACTCGTTATGTAGCTATTGTAATTGCAGTAATATTAGCTATTGGTTCAGTAGCTTCATTTGGTTCACAAGGTGCAATGATATCTAGTTCAAGCTTAGAATTAGTTATAGTAATAATGTCCCTTGTTGTTGGATCAACATTCTGTATTTGGTTAGGAGATCAAATTACAGTTAAGGGATTTGGTAATGGAACATCAATATTAATCTTTGTTAATATTATTTCTAGATTACCACTTACAGTTAGTAAAGTTTTAAGTTTAGAAGTAGATAAAGTAGCATTAGCTTTATTTATAGTAGCTGTTATTGCTCTATTAGCAATATCTATTTTCTTTAGTCTTGCTGAAAGAAAGATTCCAGTACAATATGCAGGTAAAGCTGTTGGTAATAAAGTGATGAAAGGACAATCTACACATATTCCGTTAAGTATAATAAGTGCAGCTGTTATTGCAATTATATTTGCAATGTCAGTAATGGGATTCCCAAAAGCTATAGCTCAGTTTTTCCCTAACAGCAGTGTTTCACAATGGATTATAGGTAGTAGTTACAGCATCTTTAATGAAAAGACATGGATGTATCCTGTAATCTTTGCTTTATTAACAGTATTCTTTACTTGGTTCTATAATGAGGTTACTTTAAAACCAGATGAGATGGCTGAAAATCTAAATAAGTCAGCAGGTTTTGTTCCTGGAATAAGACCAGGTGAGCAAACAACTGAGTATTTTGAAAAAATATTAGCTAGAGTATCAATTATAGGTGGTGTATTTGCTGCATTTTTAGCAGTAACTCCTATTTTAGTGGAACAATACACACCATTTAAAGGAATTCAATTTGGTGCAACAGCAGTGTTAATTGTAATAGGAGTAGCAATGGACTTCTCAAGACAATTACAATCTCAAATGGTGATGCGTCATTATGAAGGATTTCTTAAATAGAAAATAAAATGGAGATGATGCCCGTGAAGATTATATTACTAGGTCCTCCTGGTGCAGGAAAAGGAACACAGGCAAAATCAATTAGTAATAGATATTCAATTCCTCATATTTCAACAGGAGATATTTTTAGAAAGAATATTTCAGAAAATACTCCACTTGGAATAGAAGCTAAAAAGTATATTGATAATGGTCAGTTAGTTCCTGATCAAGTTACAATAGATATGGTAAAAGATAGACTTCAACATAATGATTGTGAGAATGGATATTTATTAGATGGCTTTCCAAGAACGGTAAGCCAAGCAGAAGCTCTTCAAGAGTTCTTACAAAAGAGAAAGGAGTCTTTAGATACTGCTTTATGTATAGAGGTGCCTAGAGATTTTATACTTGAAAGAATGACAGGAAGAAGAGTATGTCCATCATGTGGCGCAAGTTATCACATAAAATTTAATCCACCGATTGAAGGTAAATGTGAGCTTTGTGGTTCGGATGTAGTTCAAAGAAAAGATGATACAGAAGAAACAGTAAAAGAAAGACTTGATGTATATGAGAGACAAACACAACCACTAATTGATTTCTATAAGGAGAGAGAGTTACTTTCTACAGTAGATGGTACAAAAGCTATTAATGAAGTGTTTGAAAGTATTTGTACTATATTAGGAGAGCCAGTTTAGTGATTATTATAAAAAATAATAATGAACTTAACTATATGAGGAAATCAGGCCGAATAGTAGCAGAAACATTATTATTAATAGAAGAAAAAATAAAACCTGGTATAACTACAGCAGAGTTAGATAGGATAGCGGAGGAGTTTATTATTAAACAAGGAGCTAAACCTTCTTTTAAAGGATTGTATGGATTTCCTTCATCACTTTGTATATCCATCAATGAGCAAGTAGTTCATGGAATACCAGGAGCCTATAAGTTAACTGAGGGCGATATTGTAAGTGTAGATTGTGGTGCTGTTTTTCAAGGTTTTCATGGAGATGCAGCAAGAACTTTTTCAGTAGGAAATGTTTCACAAGAAGCACAAAAGTTAATTGAAGTTACGAAAAATTGTTTTTTTGAGGGAATTAAATTTGCTCATATAGGAAACAGACTAACGGATATTTCACATGCAATTCAAACGTATGTTGAAGATTCAGGTTTCTCAGTTGTAAGAGATTTCGTAGGTCATGGAATCGGAAGAAATCTACACGAAGATCCTGAAGTACCCAATTTCGGTATGCCGGGTAGAGGTCCAAAGTTAAGAGAAGGAATGGTATTAGCAATTGAGCCTATGGTTAATGTAGGTGATTGCAAAGTACTAACTCTATCTGATGGGTGGACTGTTGTTACAAAAGATAGGAAACTATCAGCACATTATGAAAATACTGTTGCGATTTTACCAGATGGGCCCGAAATATTAACACTAATAAAATAATAGTGTTGCTTAGTTATAAATTCGTAATGTTACGGTTTATACTAAGGTAATCATCGAGGTGAAGAATTTGCAAAACAATGACTTGATTGGAAAAGTAGTACTATCAAAAGCTGGAAGAGATAAGAATCATTTATATATAATAACTAATCAGATTAATAGTGAATATGTACTAGTAGCCGATGGTAATATTAAGACTATAAATAATCCTAAGAAAAAGAATCTTAAGCATTTAAGTATTCTATGTGATATAAATGAAGATATAAAATTGTCGATTTTAAGAAATGAAAAAAGTACTGATTTAAAGATTAAGAGACTTCTAAAATTAAAGGGCATTGTTAAGGAGGGTTGATTACCTTATGTCAAAAGACGATGTTATAGAAATGCAAGGTACTGTTCTAGAATCATTACCCAATGCTATGTTCCAAGTTGAACTTGAAAGTGGGCACACAATTCTAGCACATATATCAGGCAAATTAAGAATGAACTTCATAAGAATTCTGCCTGGAGATAAGGTTACAGTAGAATTATCTCCATATGATTTAAGTAGAGGTAGAATTACATGGAGAGCAAAATAAAGCAGTAAAAAATCTACTGTTACTAATACAAGGAGGGTTAGCTATGAAAGTAAGACCATCAGTTAAGCCTATTTGCGAAAAGTGCAAGATCATAAGAAGAAAAGGAAGAGTAATGGTAATCTGTGAAAATCCAAAGCACAAGCAAAAACAAGGCTAATATAAAATAATATTAGACAAAAAATACAAATTAGGCATTTAAAATTTATTGACTTTTTTAGTAAAGTCAAATATGATTATATAGTCAATAATCTAATAATTAGGTTTTAGGAGCGGCTGCATTAGAGAAAATATCACTAATGACCTAAACTTTATTATATATATTAAATTACTATAAAATCTATTTTTTAAGGCATTTTAATTACCAGGAGGTGTAAATTTTAATGGCAAGAATAGCAGGTATTGACCTACCAAGAGAAAAAAGAGTTGAAATAGGTCTAACATATATATTCGGAATTGGTTTAGCAACATCTCAAAAGATTTTAGCTGAAACTGGAATAAATCCGGATACAAGAGTTAAAGATTTAACTGAAGATGAAGTTAATGCAATTAGAACATTTATAAAAGAAATGAATGTTGAAGGTGATTTAAGAAGAGAAGTTGCTTTAAACATTAAGAGATTACAAGAAATCGGATGCTATAGAGGAATTAGACATAGAAAAGGTCTTCCAGTTAGAGGACAAAAAACTAAGACTAATGCGAGAACAAGAAAAGGTCCTAAAAAGACTATCGCTAATAAGAAGAAGTAATAAGGAGGGAAGATAATGGCAGCTCAAAAAGTTAAAAAGACTAGAAGAAGAAAAGAAAGAAAAAACGTTGAGCATGGTGCTGCACACATCAAGTCAACTTTCAATAACTCAATAGTTACTTTAACGGATGCAGCAGGAAATGCTTTATCATGGTCAAGTGCTGGAGCTCTAGGATTTAGAGGTTCAAGAAAGAGTACTCCTTTCGCAGCGCAAATGGCAGCTGAAACAGCAGCTAAGGCAGCGATGGAGCATGGATTAAAGAGCATCGAAGTATATGTAAAGGGACCAGGTGCAGGTAGAGAAGCAGCTATAAGATCCCTACAAGCAGCAGGATTAGAAGTAACTTTAATTAAAGACGTTACTCCTATCCCTCATAATGGATGCAGACCACCAAAAAGAAGAAGAGTCTAGTATTAACCATCATAGGAGGTGTAATTAATGGCAAGATATACTGGAGCTACATGTAGATTATGTAGAAGAGAAGGTATGAAACTGTTCCTTAAAGGGGATAGATGTTATACAGATAAATGCGCTTTTGCAAGAAGAAGCTATGCGCCAGGACAACATGGAGCTAGCAAGAAGAAGTTATCAAACTACGGAATTCAATTAAGAGAAAAGCAAAAAGCTAAGAGAATATACGGAGTTTTAGAAAGCCAATTCAGAAATTACTATGAAAAGGCTGAACACATAAAAGGAATTACTGGTGAAAACTTATTAAAGTTATTAGAATTAAGACTTGATAACGTAGCATATAGATTAGGATATGGTGCATCAAGAAATGAAGCTAGACAACTAGTAACTCATGGACATTTCTTAGTAAATGGAAAGAAAGTAGATATTCCATCATACAGAGTTTGTGTAAATGATGTAATAACTGTTTGTGAAAAGAGTAGAGGAAGCGAAAAGTTCAAGACTTTCGTTGAAAATCCAAAGACTTTACCAAAATGGTTAGAAGCAAATATCGAAAACTACGAAGGCAAAGTAGTTGCTGAACCAACAAGAGAAGATATTGACGTTCCTGTTAATGAAACGCTTATCGTCGAGTTATACAGCAAGTAGTATATTAATATTTGTTAATCATACATTTCGTATGATTACAAATATGAGAATCAGTTGCCCTCAAAATAAGGTTGCCATTTTAAATATAAGGAGGGTTTGTGTATGTTAGAGATTGAAAAGCCAATAATTGAGTGTGTAGAATCAAACGAAGATGGTACTTACGGTAAATACGTAGTAGAACCACTTGAAAGAGGATACGGAATTACTTTAGGTAATGCTCTTAGAAGAATTTTATTATCATCTTTACCAGGTGCTGCAACAACATCAGTTAAAATTGATGGAGTTCTTCATGAGTTCTCAACAGTTACTGGAGTTAAAGAGGATGTTACAGAATTAATTCTTAACATCAAGGCTTTAGCTTTGAGAATGAATGGTGAAGGTCAAAAGACAATTTATATAGATGCAAAAGGTCCTGGGGTTGTAACAGGAGCAGATATAAAGACTGACGGTGATGTAGAGGTTGTTAATAAGGATTTACATATTGCAACTCTTGATGAAAACGGAAGACTTTATATGGAACTAACAGTAAACAAAGGTAGAGGATATGTTACTCAAAATAAAAATAAGAGTGAAGATTTACCAATATCCGCTATTGCTGTAGACTCAATATACACACCAGTTAAGAGAGTTAACTTTACAGTTGAAAATACTAGAGTTGGTCAAATTACTGACTATGATAAGTTAACTTTAGAAATCTGGACTAATGGTACAATTAAGATTGATGAGGCTATAAGCTTATCAGCTAAAATTCTTATAGAACATTTCAAGTTATTCATGTCATTAACTGACAATACGAATGATGTTGAAATTATGATAGAAAAAGAAGAAGATAAAAAAGAGAAAGTACTAGAGATGACTGTAGAAGAGCTAGATTTATCAGTTAGATCATATAACTGTTTAAAGAGAGCTGGAATTAATACAGTTCAAGAACTTGCATCAAAATCAATGGATGATATGATGAAAGTAAGAAATTTAGGAAAGAAATCTCTTGAAGAAGTTGAAAGAAAATTAAAAGAACTAGGCTTAGGTTTAAGACTAAACGATGAGTAAGGAGGTAAATCCATGGCAGGTTATCGTAAGTTAGGTCGTCCTACTGACCAAAGAAGAGCTATGCTAAGAAGTCTTGTAACAAGCTTCTTAAAATACGGTAAGATTGAAACAACTGAAACTAGAGCTAAAGAAGCAAGAAGCCTTGCTGAAAAAATGATTACTCTTGCTAAGAAGGGTGATTTACATTCAAGAAGACAAGTTCTAGCTTTTGTACAAGAAGAAGCTGTTGTAAAGAATCTTTTTGATAATATAGCTCCACAATACGCTGAAAGAAACGGTGGATATACAAGAATGTATAAGAAGGGTCCTAGAAGAGGGGACGGAGCTGAAATAGTTATACTTGAATTAGTATAATAATAAGGGGATTAAGTTGATACTTAGTCCCCATTTTGTAATATAAAAATATATTTTTAGAGTATAAAGAGTGTTCTATATAGTCTAAAGATATATGTCAAATAGGAGGTAGTGTATGGATAACTTTATGATAGACATAGATAATGTAACCTTTAAATATACATCAACTGAAGAACAAGAGGGTAAGGTGGTAATTAAAGGGGTTAATTTAAAAGTATCTAAAGGTGAATTTGTAGTAGTGTTAGGACATAATGGGTCTGGAAAATCAACTATTGCAAAACATATTAATGCATTGTTAACACCTTCATCTGGTACTGTATTAGTAGATGGGATGGATACAAAAGATCAGCTAAAATTATGGGATATTAGAAGCAAAGCAGGAATGGTTTTTCAAAACCCAGATAATCAACTTGTAGCAACAATTGTTGAAGAAGATGTAGCTTTTGGTCCTGAAAATTTAGGGGTAGACCCTAAGGAGATAAGAAAGCGCGTTGATGATAGCCTTGCTAAGGTTGGTATGAGTGAATATAAGAGACATGCTCCACATTTATTATCTGGTGGACAAAAGCAAAGAGTTGCAATTGCAGGAGTTTTAGCTATGCAACCTGATTGTATTGTATTTGATGAACCTACTGCAATGTTAGACCCTAGCGGTAGAAAAGAAGTTATAAACAATATTAAAGAGTTAAATAAAGATCATAATATTACTATAGTTTTAATAACACATTATATGGATGAGGCAGCACAAGCTGATAGAATTATAGTTGTTGATGATGGGCAAATTAGAATGGAAGGAACACCTAGAGAGGTATTTTCTAAGGTTGATGTTATGAAAAAAATAGGATTAGATGTTCCACAAGTTACTGAGTTAGCTTATGAACTAAGAAAAGAAGGTATAGATATAAGTACTGAAATATTAAATATAGATGAGATGGTGGATGCAATATGTCAATTAAAATAGAAAGTTTAACACACGTTTATATGCCAGGAAGTCCCTTTGAAAAAGTTGCTTTAAAAGATATTAATCTAACAATAGATGATAATGATTTTGTAGCTTTGATTGGACATACAGGTTCAGGAAAATCAACTTTAATACAGCATCTAAATGGATTATTATCTCCTACAAAAGGGAAAATATATATTGATGGTATAGATATAACAGAGAAAAATGTAAAGCTAGTAGATATCAGAAAAAAGGTTGGTTTAGTATTTCAATATTCAGAATATCAGTTATTTGAAGAGACAATAGAAAAAGATATTGAATTTGGACCAAAAAATCTTGGATTATCTGATGAAGAAATACACCAAAGAGTAGTTAAAGCTATGGAAATGGTAGGATTGGATTACGAAGAATATAAAGATAAATCACCATTTGATTTAAGTGGTGGACAAAAAAGAAGGGTAGCAATAGCTGGGGTAATTGCTATGAACCCTAAAACATTAATTCTTGACGAACCTACAGCTGGTTTAGATCCAAAGGGAAGAGATGATATATTAGCTCAGATTAAAAAGTTACATGATGATTATGGAATGACTATAATACTTGTTAGTCATAGTATGGAGGATGTAGCAAATATTGCTGACAAAGTTATAGTAATGAATAATGGAAGTGTAGAGTTACAAGGCCCTATTGATACTGTATTTAAAGAAGTAGAGAAGTTAGAGAGTATTGGATTAGGAGTACCACAGGTAACATATTTAATGTTGAAGCTAAAAGCATTAGGATTTGATGTATCAGATGGTATTTATACAATAAAACAAGCAAAAGAAGAAATAATTAAGCTTCTTAACAAGAATAACTAAGGAGGTGGAATTATGTTAAAGGATATAACTATTGGACAGTATATACCTGGTGAATCATTTACCCATAAATTAGATCCAAGAACGAAAATAATAATAGCTATATTATTTATTACTTCTTTATTTATAATAAATAAATTTGTTGGATATATTTTGGTAATTGCTTTCTTAGGAGCTATAATAGCAAATGCTAAAATTCCAGTTAAATTTATTTTTAAAGGATTAAAGCCGATTTTATTTTTAATAATATTAACTGCTGCATTAAATATATTTATGATAAAAGGTACTGCTGATACATTAGTATTTGAGTTGGGTTTTATTAAGATATATTTAGAAGGATTGAGAACTGCTGCATTTATGGCTTTGAGATTAGTATTTTTAATTACAGGAACTTCATTGTTAACTCTTACAACATCTCCTATAGAATTAACAGATGGAATAGAAAGGCTACTAAGACCTATTGGAAAAGAGATAGCACATGAACTAGCAATGATGATGACTATTGCTTTAAGATTTATTCCTACATTAACAGAAGAGACAGATAAAATAATGAAGGCTCAAAAAGCTAGAGGTGCAGATTTTGAGACGGGAAACATTATTCAAAAAGCTAAGAGTTTAATACCTTTATTAGTTCCTTTATTTATAAGTTCTTTTAGAAGAGCAGATGAATTAGCAATGGCAATGGAGGCTAGATGCTATAGAGGCGGTGCTGGGAGAACTAGAATGAAAGAACTGCAGTTTAGTTCTATAGACTTTATAGCTTTTGGTATATTTTCTATTTTATTTATTGGAAGCTTTGTAATAAGATTTGTTTTGTAAGGTGTAGAAATCTATGAGAAATATAAAGCTAACTATAGAATATGATGGAACAAGCTATGGAGGATGGCAGAAGCAAAAGAATAATAGAACAATTCAACAGTGCATTGAAGAAGCAATTAAGTTGCTTACGGGTGAAGATGTTGAATTAATAGGAAGCTCTAGAACTGACGCTGGCGTTCATGCTAAAGGTATGGTTGCAAACTTCATTACTAATAGCCAAATTCCAGCTGATAAATTTAGAGAAGCTATTAATACTAAATTACCAGATGACATAGGAATAATTAAATCTGAAGAAGTTGATAGAAACTTTCATTCAAGATATGATAGTAAAGGTAAAACTTATTGTTATACATTAGTAAATAGATATGAAAAAGTATGTATAGGAAGAAATTATGTATATCAAGTTAGAGATGAATTAAATTATAATCTAATGAAAGAGGCTGCAAAATATTTTTTGGGTAAGCATGACTTTAAGGCCTTTAAAACTAATGGAAGTTCTGTAAAGACTTCAGTAAGAACAATAAATGGATTGGAACTAGAATTAAAAGGTGATGTTATAAAGATATTTGTTAGTGCAGATGGATTTCTTTATAATATGGTAAGAATTATAGTAGGTACTTTAATTGAAGTTGGAAAAGGAAAAATAAAACCAGAAGATATAGAGAGTATAATAAAAAACGGAGATAGAAGTAAGGCCGGACCTTGTGTACCACCTAATGGATTAGTACTAGAAAAAGTTTTTTATTAATAAAAAAAGATATAAATAATGTTGACACGCCCGTAAGCGTGTATTATAATAATATTGTTTGTTAGAATATTTATGTATATAAGATCCACTAGCCCCGGGTCTTGACATAAATGCGGTAACTTTAAAGAGTGAAGCTAAAATGTAAGTTCAGGGAGGGAAAGAGATGAAATCATACATTGCGAAAGCACAAGAAGTTGAAAGAAAATGGTATGTTGTAGATGCAGCTGGAAAGCCACTAGGAAGAGTAGCAAGCCAAGTTGCTTCAATATTAAGAGGAAAGAATAAGCCAACATTTACTCCAAATGTTGACTGCGGAGATTTCGTTATCGTTATTAATGCAGAAAAGGTTGTTTTAACTGGTAAGAAGTTAGATCAAAAATTAATGAGAAAGCACAGCCTATATCCAGGCGGATTAAAGGAAACTCCATATAGAGAAGTACTAGATAAGAAACCTGAATTCGCTTTCGAAGAAGCAGTTAGAAGAATGCTTCCAAGTGGTGTTTTAGGAAGAAAGATGCTAACTAAGTTAAAAGTATATAGAGGTGCTGAACACAATCATTCAGCTCAAAAACCAGAAGTGCTTGAATTAAAGTACTAATACAAGCTCGGGAGGAGGAATAGAAATGGCAAAAGTTCAATACATGGGTACTGGAAGAAGAAAAAAATCAGTTGCAAGAGTAAGACTTGTACCAGGAAGTGGTAAGGTTGTTGTTAATAAAAGAGATATCGAAAATTACTTTGGTTTAGAAACTTTAAGAGTAATAGTTAACCAACCATTAGTTTTAACAGGAACTAAGGATAAGTTTGACGTTTTAGTAAATGTTCATGGTGGAGGATTTACAGGTCAAGCTGGAGCTATCAGACACGGAATTACAAGAGCTTTAGTTAAAGCTGATGAAGCTTTAAAGCCAGAATTAAAGAAGGCTGGATTCTTAACAAGAGATCCAAGAATGAAGGAAAGAAAGAAATACGGTCTTAAGAAAGCAAGAAGAGCTCCACAATTCTCAAAGAGATAATACAAGAGTTTTTCAAAACCCCACAAACCAAATGTTTGTGGGGTTTATTTATATTTAAATTAATAAATATTAAAAAAGCTAAGGACTTAATCCTTAGCTTTTTTTGACAGAAGAACTTTTAATTGCGTAATATATGTTTACAACAACCATGTCAACAGCTATAATTGGTTCTAAGTTGTAATTAAGTTCATTGTTATTATACAAATAATGAATTAATATGAAAATATAAAAAATTAAGTGAAAAATATTAAAATAATTAATTTTTTTTCTTTTATACTATCAATTAAAATGTATAATTGAAGTAAAATAAATAATAGAAGCCAAAAAATGATACTCATGTTATATTCTCCTTGTATATAGAAGTTCATACTTTAATTATATAACATAATTGTAAAATATTCCTTTAGTATTCATTTAATAAACACATACTCCTTAATATATATTATAAGTAGTTTCTATGTGTCTATAAAATTGGGGATACTCCAGAAATGCGTGATACTAGAAAAGAAAATTAGAAGAAAGATTTAAAAAAGAACAATAATAAAAAGGAACTCTGCTCTCAGTTCAGAACATTACTATAAGTGACATATAACTAACAAAGTATATGCAAGTCATTGAAATCACATAAACTCAAATTCTCAAAGAAATAGTATGGAATATTCAAAAGAGAGGTTTTGCCTCTCTTTTTTTATTGAGAAAAATGGTAAAAAAAGGTTTATTAAATTCATGTTAAAAATGTTTATATTATATTAACAAAAGGTAAAAAATAAAGTAAACTAGGTTATGTAATGCTAGAAGAGTTGGAGGAGAAGAACCTTGGAATCAACAATAATGATAATTATGAAATTAATGGGTGGTCTTGGACTATTTATTTATGGTATGAAGCTAATGGGAGATGGTCTAGAAAATGCAGCTGGGGATGGATTAAAAAAGATCCTTGAAAAAGTAACTAGTAACCCAATAAAAGCTGTTCTTGTTGGTGCTATTGTTACTGCTGTAATTCAAAGTAGTAGTGCAACAACAGTAATGGTTGTTGGATTTGTTAATGCAGGTTTAATGAATTTAACACAAGCTACAGGTATAATTATGGGTGCCAATATAGGGACAACAATAACTGCTCAGCTTGTATCATTTAAGCTAGATCAAATAGCGCCGTTATTTGTATTTTTAGGAACAATAATGGTTATGTTTGCAAGAGGTAAAAAAAGAAAAGACATTGGTAATATAGTATTAGGTTTTGGTATCTTATTTACTGGAATGGGAATAATGAGTGGTGCAATGAAACCTCTAACTAGTTCACCAGTATTTGAGCAGTTAATAGTAACTATAGGAGACAACTGGCTTATAGGAGTAATTGCAGGTGCTACTATAACAGCAATATTACAAAGTTCATCTGCCACTACAGGTATATTAGTTGCATTAGCTACAGCTGGTGCTATTAACATACAGGTTGCCTTACCAATAATATTTGGATGTAATATAGGAACATGTATTACTGCTATCATTGCTAGTATTGGTGCTAATAAAACTGCACATAAGGCTGCAGCAATACACTTAATATTTAATATAGTAGGAACAATAATATTCTTACCATTCTTAGGTTTATTAGGTGTGGCGGTAACGAAGATGAGCCCAGATGTTAGCAGACAAATAGCTAATGCACATACAGTATTTAATATTGTAAATACAATGTTATTACTTCCATTTAGTAAATACTTAATTGTAATAGTTAATAAAATCATTCCTGGTGAAGACGAGGAAGAAAAGGCTGGACCTAAATATATAGACGATAGATTATTAGAAACACCTGTAATAGCAGCAGGGCAAGTTATAAAAGAAACTATAAGAATGGCTAATAAGGCTAAAAAGAATTTAGAATTATCTATGGATGCATTCTCTAATCAAGATGAAAAGTTAGTTGAAAAGGTATATGAGAATGAGAAGATAATTAATATCTTAGAAGAATCAATAACTACATATTTAGTAAAGCTTGCTAAATGTGAAATGTCAGATAGAGAAAAAGATATTGTTGCATCTACTTTCCATGTAATAAACGATATAGAGAGAATTGGAGATCATGCTGAAAATGTAGCAGATTTAGCATCTCAAAGAATTAATAGAAATTTATCATATAGTTCAGATGCAATGGAAGAGTTATATGAAATATATAATTATACAGTAAATGCGTTAGAAATCTCTATAGAAAGTTATGCTAATAGAGATGTAGAAAAAGCTAGAAGTATAAGAGCTATAGAATCAAGAATAAATTCTTCGCAAAAGAAATTTAGAGATAAACATATTAAGAGACTATATGATGGAAAATGTAATGCATATGCAGGTGCCATATTCTTAGATTTAATAAGTAATTTTGAAAGAATTGGAGACCATTCTACAAATATAGCAGAGAGTGTTATTGAAAATTATTCAGCATAGTTTAAGGGGCTGTATCAAAATAAATTTTGATATTCGCTGATAGAAAAAGGAAGTTCGAATTTGAACTTCCTTTTTTGTGC
>NZ_JADPAA010000019.1:0-68481 GCF_015669365.1 Clostridium sp. 1001283B150210_160208_E6
TTGCTAATGCACTATATAGTACTGGAGCTGCATGACCTTTTGATAAAACAAATCTATCCCTATTTTCATCCTTTGGATTTTCAGGATTAATATTTAATTCATTAAAAAATAGTGTAGTAACTATGTCTGCCGCTGAAAGTGATCCACCTGGATGACCTGATGCTGATTCTGTTAACATTTCTACTATGTCTTTTCTAATTTGTTTAGAAATTTGGGTTAATTCATCTTTATTTTTTTTCATGATACACCTCTATTTATTTAATTGCTTTTGTACATAAATAACACACTTTCAACTGCGTTATCCCAACCTTTGCATAACTCTTTTCTATTTACTTCATCTATTTTAGGAAGGAATTCATCTTCCCCTCTATCTAAATTTATTATTTCATCTATAGACTCCCAAAAGCATGTTCCTAATCCACCTAAGTAAACTGCGCCCATAGCTGATAGTTCTTCAACTGAAGATCTTATAACCTTTATATCTAATAAATCGCATAAAAATTGCATTAAAAACTTATTAGTTGTAGCGCCACCATCAGCCTTTAGCTCTTTTATTTCAATCTGGCTTTCTTTGCTCATTTCTCTTACTACAGCATTAATTTGATAGGCTATACTTTCTAATGCTGCCCTCATTATATGTCTCTTATCTGAACTTCTTGATAATCCTACAATT
Source organism: Clostridium sp. 1001283B150210_160208_E6 (assembly GCF_015669365.1). Lineage (NCBI taxonomy): Bacteria > Bacillati > Bacillota > Clostridia > Eubacteriales > Clostridiaceae > Clostridium > Clostridium sp. 1001283B150210_160208_E6. Next base: position 674 of record NZ_JADPAA010000019.1, read on the forward strand.
GAAGCTTTTGCATTGTGACTCCAGTATGGGTATCCCAAACCTAAAAAGGCTGGTACTAGGTATACTCCTTCATTGCTATCTAAAGATTCTATCCCTTCTTGAAATTCATCAAAATTAGAAAACATATTTAAATTATCCTTAAGCCAATTTAAAGTATCTCCATTGCTATGAATTATTCCCTCTAAAGCATAGTTTGCTCCATCCTTTGTTTTCCATCCCAAAGCAGAAACCAATCCATTTTCAGATTTCATTAACTGACTTCCAGTATTCATAAGCACAGAACATCCTGTTCCAAAAGTTGCCTTAACCATTCCTTTTTCAAAGGCTCTTTGCCCAAATAATGCCCCTTGAGAATCCCCTATAACACCACATATAGGAATTTCTATATCAACTAATCCCTCAATATTTGTATACCCAAAAATATCATCACAATTTTTAAGTTTAGGCAACATTTCCTGGGTAATACCAAATATTTTAATAAGTTCTTTATCCCAAGATAAGTTATTTATATTTAACAACATTGTCCTACTTGCGTTAGTGTAATCTGACACATGAGCTTTTCCATAAGTAAGCTTCCATATTAACCAGCTTTCAATTGTTCCAAGTAATAGTTCTCCTTTTTCAGCCTTTTCTTTTGCACATTCAACATTATCAAGAATCCATTTAACTTTTGTTGCTGAAAAGTAAGGATCTAATACAAGTCCTGTTTTTTCCTTTATCTTCTCTTCTAACCCTAAATTCTTTATCTCCTCACAAATCTTAGTAGTTCTTCTACACTGCCATACTATAGCATTATGAACTGGTTCCCCAGTTACTTTGTCCCATACAACTACCGTTTCTCTTTGATTTGTAATAGATAGGGAAGATATCTCTTCACCCCTTAAACTGTTTTTCTCTATTAACTCCTTTAGTAAAGAAATTACATTTTCATATATCTCAATAGGATTGTGTTCAACATAATCTCTCTTAGGATATATTTGGTTGTGTTTTTTACTATTTTTATAAATAATTTTTCCTTCCTTATTTACTAAAAGAGCTTTAGAACCTGCTGTACTTTGATCTATTGCAATAATATACTTCTTCATAGCCTTGTACCTATCTAGTTTTTTCAATTAATTCTTTAGCCAACTTCACTAAGTTTTCTTTACTTAAGCCATAGTAATTAAATATTTCTTTACTTGTTCCTGTAATTGCTGCTTCGTCCTTAATACCAACAATTTTCATTGGAACTGGTGCATTTTGTACAACTACTTCTGATACAGCAGCTCCAAGTCCACCATAAATGCTATGTTCTTCCACAGTAATAATGTGCCCTGTTTCCTTAGCTGCTTTTATAATAGCTTCTTTATCAAGAGGCTTAATAGTATGCATATTTAACACTCTACATTTAATTCCTAATTCTTTAAGTTCATCTGATGCTTCAATTGCTGGTTTTACTGTTTCTCCTGTTGCAATAATTGTTATATCTTTTCCTTCTCTCATAACATTAGCTTTACCAATTTGAAAGTCAAAATCAGTTGATTCATAAACATCATCTACAGGATTTCTTCCTATTCTTATATAAGCTGGTTTATCATATTTAGCTAATTCTCTTACAAGTTTTTCTGTTTCAAACCTATCTGCTGGTAAAAATATATCCATATTAGGAATAGCTCTCATTACAGCAATATCTTGAAGTGAATGATGGGACATTCCTAATGCACCATAGCTTACTCCTCCACTTATTCCTATTAACTTTACATTAGTATTTGAATATGCAACATCTACCTTAACTTGTTCTATACTTCTCATTGTTAAGAAACAAGCAGGTGATGCTGCAAAGCACTTCTTTCCTGTAGTTGCAAGTCCTGCTGCTATTCCAACTAGGTTTTGTTCTGCTATTCCAACTTCAACAAATTGCTTAGGATATTCATTTGCAAAGTTTGTCATTGATGCAGAACCTCTAGAGTCACTTGTTAAAACATATATATCTTTATCATCCTTTGCTAGTTCCATTAATGTATCACAAATTACTTGACGATTAGCTATCTTATTCATTATTAATCCCTCCTATAAACTATTAAGTTCTTTCATTGCAATCTTATATTCTTCTTCAGTAGGTACTCCATGATGCCACTTTGCAACATTTTCCATGTATGATACACCTTTTCCCTTTACTGTATTAGCTATTATCATAGTAGGCTTGTCCTTTTGAATTGAATCTTTTGAAAATGCTTTTAATAATGCTTCTATATCATGACCATTTAAAACAATTACATTCCAACCAAAACTTCTCCATTTATCTTCAAGAGAATTTAAAGCCATAACATCTTCTGTACTTCCTGATATTTGAAGTCCATTTCTATCTATAATTGCAGTTAAGTTATCTAGCTTATAGTGAGCTGCTGCCATAGCTGCTTCCCATACAGAACCTTCTGCTAGTTCTCCATCTCCTAATAATGTAAACACTCTATAATCTTTTTCATCTCTTTTGGCACCAAGTGCCATTCCTACAGATGCTGAAAGTCCATGACCTAATGCCCCTGTATTAATTTCAACTCCTGCATTTTTGTTATTTGGATGTCCAATTAAAGTTGAACCAAACTTACTATAACTCTCCAATTTCTCTTTTGAAAAATATCCTTTATCAGCAAGAACACAATATAATAACTCTGCTGCATGACCTTTGCTCATTATAAATCTATCTCTATCTTCATTTTTAGGATCTTTTGGATTAACATTCATAACTGAATAATAAAGTGTAGTTACTATATCTGCACTAGAAAGTGAACCTCCTACATGTCCAGCTTTTGCGCTGTAAACTAAATTAACTACATCTTTTCTAATTTCTCTAGCTTTTTCATTTAACTCTAATACTAAATTATTCATTACTTTCCCTCCCATATTTTATCCTTTACCCTTATTATAAATATTTAGTACATATTTTTCAATAAATTTAGTAAATATTTTAGTATTTTTAAATAAATTTTTAGTTCAGGCAAACAAAAAAGAGCTGACTTTATTAAATCAGCTCTTAAAACCTTTTATATAACACTTTTTCTTTCAACAATATCAGTAGATATTTGTACTTTTAGTTTTCCTTCATCCTCTTCTTCTATCTTTTCTATTAGTCTATTAATAGAAACCTTGCCTAATCTTTCAACATCTACTCTTACAGTAGTCATTGGAGGATTTATCATATCACTAAATGGAATATCATCAAATCCAACTATGGACACATCTTCAGGAATTTTAATTCCTTTTTCATTCATAGCTTTTATTGCACCTAATGCAATAATATCATTAAATGCAAACAATGCTTTTGGAAGTTTTATATTTTCATTTGATAATATCTCTTTAAAATCTCTATAGGCTCCATCTGTAGTTGGTTCTACCTTATACATATTCTCTTCATGAACCTCTAGGTTATGCTCTTTCATTGACTGAAAGAATCCTTCTTTACGACACTTAAAGTTGCTAATATCTACAGTACTACCTATATAACCAATATCCTTAATACCTCTATCAATTATATATTTAGTAGCTAAATATGCTCCTCTATCGTTATTAATAAGAACAAAATCACAATCCTTAGCTTTAAAATAAGTATCTACAACTACCATTGGAATATTTAGATTTTCAAACTCACTAAAATCTTCTTCTTCCATCTCAGTTCCTAAAAGCAATATTCCATCTACTCTCTTTTGAGTAAATATTTTTTGTATATCTTCCTTAGTATCTTTTCCAGCTTCAACTTGAGTAATTAAAAGTTCATACCCACTATTTCTGCAAGTTCTTTCACAAGATTCAATTAACTTTGAAAAGAATGGAGTATCTGATAATATATATCCATGTTTTTTGAATTTTATCATTCTAATTATTTTATCTTCACTCTTTTTTTGAGTTTTGAAGTATCCTAATTCTTCTGCTATCTTCACTATTCTCTCCTTCGTTTCTTTCCCTACTCCTTTTCTGTTATTAAGGGCATTAGAAACTGTTCCAGGAGATACTTGTGCTAATTTTGCAATATCTTGCATTATTGTCTTCATCTTTTTCTCCTTACCTTCTTATGCTAATTTCTTTTTATTCACTATTATAAGTATATCCTATTTTTAAATAAAAACAAACATATTTACTAAATATTTATCACTTTCATGTATATTTTTAGAGAAATAAAGAGATTTAACAAATGTTAAATCTCCTTTTCTAATATTATTAATCCATCCTGTTCAAAATTATGCATGTGAATAGTTGTTTTTCCATCTACAACTTCATAGTTAGGTATACAAATATTCTTATCTTCTAAATCCATAATTTTAATGTTATAATCCGATAAGTCTAAATCAACTTTAACAGTTGTATTAACTGGAACATAGATAAATATTTTATCTTTTTCTAATGTACCAGCCATTCTAATATCTTTAACTTCGTTTAATATTTTATCCATAGGAACAAGCTCTCCTATATTATACATTTCAAAAATATACTTTATATAGCCATAATCCCAAGCTCCTGGATACTTAACTGCATCGTTCCAAGGATTAGGGGCATCAAAACCTTCACCTATTCCAAGTCCAAAATTTTTATTTATTTTATGCCAGCTATAAATACCATGAGCTCCATAAGTCACCCCTGCTGATGCACCAGAAAGTATGCTCATCCAAGCTGCTCTTCTAACATCGTATCTATAAAATCTTCCGTACATTCTTCTACTAAATCCCATTTGTTCATAACATGGTTCAGAATTTAGTAAAGGCTTTGCTGGATACTTTTTGTATAGAGTTTCTGCTAATAAATATGGCATAGCTAAGTTTTGCGCATTATGACCAGATTGGTACATATAAAAATCTATTTTATCAATAAACTCTTCTGGAATTTCATCTAACCTTCCTTTTATATGAAGTGTTTGCAACAAGTTTGGTACAAGCTCTCTTAATAAATTTGATGCCTTCATATAATACTTTTTAGTATCCTCTGTATCAAAATCAGTATCTCCACTAATTACATACATAGGTTCTAAATCTGAGAAAGTACCATGTACCACTTCTACATATTTATCAATAAAATCATATGGCATTATATTTGAACTATTCATATTGCTTGCCCATGTTCCAGGGACATAATTGCACCATAAAACTACTAATGCTAATTCAAACCCTTTATCTTTAGCCATTTTGCACATAGTTTTTGCACGTTCAAAATATTCCATATTAAAATCAGTAAATTCAAAAGTCTTTTTATCCTTTGTAGGAAGAGGATAGTAATTAAGATCTGTACCACTAGCATCCCACTGTGGCATAATATTTATTTGTAAAACGTTAAACCCTTGCATCTTTCTTAGGTTTAAATAATATTCCCACTCTTCAATTGTTATATTTGTAAATGCACTCCAACATGTATCTGCTAAATAAAAAAACTTCTTTCCATCCTTTATAAAGGTTCTTTGGTTGTCACTTACCTTTACAGCCATATTTTATTCACCTCTTAATTGCTCTTTTACTTTTTCTTCTATATTATCATAAAAATCAGGAGTTAAATATCCTAGATACTTACATGCTTCGTATATTTGAGGAAGTATATCTGCATGAATTCCCACACAATGATGGACATATGGACCACAAACCAACTTTTCTTCTAATCTCTTTAAGTTTTCCACTTCAATCCATACATAAGTTCCTTGATTAAATGGTCCTTCTATACCTTTAGCATGTCCCATTAATAATGAATATTCTCCATTATCACCATCAAATCTAATTATAGACATATCTCCACCAATAAGCTCTCCATGTAACGCTCCTGGATGAGAGTGATTAAATGCAAATGGTGCTCCAAAGCTTGGTTTTCCCTTCATTAATGAAACAGGCCATGGGCCACAATGTTGTAAAAGTTCTCCATTTGGATTTGTTGGATGAGGAACTGTCCAATCTGCAAAGAAAGGTTTAACTTTTCCCATAGTAGCTGCTTGAGCTATTACTGATGTAATAGCACCATGAATATCTGTTTCACAAGCTACAGGAATTCCCTCATCACTTAATAGTGAGTTTGCAACGCAAGGGAATATTCCTAATGCATCTTGCATTGAGTTCCAGCATTGAATTGCAACAGCTTTACATCCATACTTGTTAGCAAAGTTTTTCATAGCTATTTTTAAAGCAGCTGTTTTTCTTACTCCATCCTCACTTACATTAATTATCATTTTTTCTTTCATATAATTAACTACATCTTGTAATTCTTGTCCATTTTCTTCTACTAATCTGTTCATTTCTTTTTGAACATCCACCATAGTTACAGGATGAACCTTAATATTAAACTTTTCTAACAACTCTCCCTCATTAACCATCATTGTCCAGAATCCAGCTGGTCTAGTTGAAATTTGTAATACTGTTAAGTTTCTAATTTCCTTTACAATATTACTAGTTGCAATAAATCTATTAATTCCATCTTCAAATTGCTTATCTTCTACATCACACATTGTTAAATAAGAAAACTTAACTCTAAATCTTCTTAATATCTTTCCTGTTGCAAAAAGACCACATTGAGAATCTCTAAGTCTTGCTCCATTTTCTAAAGGGCTTTCATCCTTAGGTCCCCATAAAAGAACTGGAAGATTAAAGTTTTTAGCTACCTTCGCTACTAAATCTTCTGTTCCAAAGTTACAATGTGGAAAAAATAAAGCATCAACCTTTTCACTTGTTAGTTTATCAACTATAGGTTGAACATGACTTTCATCAAATAATAACCCCTCTTCATTTATATCTTTAATATCTACAATATCAATATTCATAGATTTTAATTTATCCAATATAATATCATTGTATTTTATAGCATCTTCTCTACTAAAAATATTTCTTCTTGTTCCTACAACACCTAATCTAATTTTACACTCCATAAATTACCTCTCCTCTATAATTAATAAGAGTTTTCAGCTAATGACAGCCTCAAACTCTTATTGTCTATTATTTTATATTTTGAACACTATTGTGCTAATGTTTCTTCTGATAAAACTTCTTCACTCTTTAAAGCTTGTTTATCTAACACTTTGAAGAATGGGAAGTATACTAACATACCTATAGCTATTAAGACAACTTGAAGAACCGCTACTTTCCACCCACCTGCAAGTACACCATTTACTAATATAGGCATACCAAAAGGAACTTGAACTCCATTCAATCTTGGCACTATATTAGCTGCAATTGCTAAGTAAGCTACTAAAGTTTGAATTAACGGAACAGTTATAAATGGTATTGCCATAATTGGGTTTAATATTAAAGGCAACCCAAATACTATAGGCTCATTAATTGTAAAACATCCAGGTCCAACAGTTAATTTTGCAATTGCCTTATGTTGCTTAGCTTTTGAAAATATAAGCATTACTAATATAAGAGATAAAGTACCACCAGCTCCTCCTATTCCTGCAAATAATCCATAGAAAGTTTTACCCATTATATTAGGTAAATCAGAATTTGCAACTCCTGCCATAACAGCTTCCATATTCATTGTATCCATTGGTAAGTATAAAGCACTTATAAAACTTCCTACAACTAAAGAACCATGTAGACCAAATACCCAAAGTATCATTTGAATTAATATAATAAATAATAATGACCATATTGATCCAGATAGATTTTGTAGTGGTGCTGCGATTATACCATATACAAAATCCGCAAAAGAACCATACTTAGTTAAAGAGAATCCAAAAGCAACAAATACAAATAAGAACCCTACTATAATCGCCGGAAACAGACCTGCAAAAGTATTTGACACTACAGGTGGTACACTCTCTGGCATTTTAATTATTATTTTCTTATCAAGGAATAAGCAATATAATCTACCTGCAATTAAAGCTACTATCATAGCTCCAAATAATCCCTTAGCACCAAGCCAACCAATATCTAAATAGCTACCAGTTTCAAAGTTAGCTAATGGAGTAATAATTAAGAAACAGAATGCTGATATACATCCAGCACCTATAGCTTTTTGCCCTAAGTTTTCAGCTAAACAGTAAGCTACAGTAAAAGATGCATATAAAGCAATAAGACTAGTTGTTAGTGTTGACGCCGCCATTAAATACGTTCTTATACCTGCATCAGTTAAAAATTGTTTCCATGCATCGATAGGTAATACAGCTAATAATAAAGCTATTGATCCAATCATTAATAAAGGCATCAACATCATTAACCCATTTGATATTGCAGAAAGGTAATTGTTAGTTTTCACCTTTTCAGCAAATAGCATAACCTTGTCCATAATTTGTTCTTTGTCTTTCATCTTAACCCCTCCAAATTTATAAATTAGTTCTTCTAATTTTTTAATTGATCAATTATTACAATACTAATTATAAATGGTATTTCTAAATTTGTAAACCTTTTTACAAATAAATATTTACTAAATTTAAACTAAATTTTATTAAATTTGTGCTATTTTCTTTTATTATCCCCTTTCAACTGAAAAAAAACTACATTTTAGTGCTAACACAACCATTTCTATCAACTTAATATTTAGTAAATACTGTATAAACTTCCCTTATCTGTATTTGTATAAAAAAAAGAGTGCTATTCCCTTATGTAATAACACTCTTTTTCTATAAAATATTTATTAATCTATATAATCTGAAAGCCACTCCATACACAAATCAAACCAACGTATTACATGATTATTAAAATGACTTTCCTTTCTAGCTGTTGTTCTATCACACAAAGCAAGTCCATGCTCACCCTTCTCAAAAATATGAAGTTCAAAAGGAACATTGTTTTCTCTTAAAGCTAGTGAATACTTAATTATTCCAGATACATCAACCAACACATCTTCAAATGTATGCCACATAAAAGTTGGTGGTACATCTTTACTTACTTTGTTTACTAAATTAAATTTAATCAAATCCTCTTCAGTTGGGTTATCAACCCCAAAAAATCTTTCATTTTGGCTATATCTTAAGTCAAATATTTTGCTACCAAAACCCTTCTCCCCTGGTTCTGCAGGATTTGCTTCCATTGCTGTGTAACATAAAATAGATGCACATAACTTTAAATCCTCTAGGGTAACATCCGCTTTATCTGCAAGTTCTTGATTTACCATATTTACACTTAAATTTGCAGCTAAATGCCCACCTGCAGAGAAACCACATACTATAACTTTTTCAGTATCTACTAGCCACTTGTCTGCATTTTCCTTTACTATCTTCATACATTTTGCAAGCTCTATTAAAGCATGTTCTGGTGTATTTTTATTTACATCTCCAGTAGTATACCAAAGTACAACACTATGCAATCCAACGCTATTAAATTTTAATGCTATTGGCTCTGCTTCTCTATCACTTGTAAATGCGTATCCTCCACCAGGACAAACAACCACTAATGGTCTTTTCTTACCAACATTATATTCTTGTGATTTATGAAGAATATATGTGTCTAAATAGGCAGTTTCATTAATTTTAATTCTCTCATTATTCATTTTATACTCCTCCTAGCATAACGTATATTAATATATTATCACTATTACAATCGCAAAGACAATATATATTTACTAAATATTTTCTAAATATAACTAAATTTTGTGCGAATTTATATATATATTTATTTACTTATTTTTTATTTTATGGTAATATTTAAAATGTAATCGATTATAAAGAATTCCTATATAGGAAACTAATTTATTTTAGAGTTTTAGGAGGGTAATTTATGAAAAAAAAATTATTTGTATGTATTTTTTCTATCCTTTTAGTTTTTTCATCCCTATCTCACGTTAGTGCTAAAGATAGTATTCAGGCATCCGGCACTTATAGTATGACAGTAGATGTATTTGATTGGGGTCCAAATGTTACTAAAATAATAGTATCTCTGGATACTCCTATTAATGAGATAGATAAATCAAAACTTAATATAAAAGAAAGTAAACAGGCAATGGATTCTACAACGATGACAGAGGGTGTATACGAATTTGATCGTAAAATTTCCGATGCATACTTAAGTGATGAAAAAGGAAATATGGTAGAGACTTCATCAAAATACTTTACTATAGAAATGGACCTACATCCTTCAAATGGCAGTATATTATACTATGATAAATCTACTGGACATAATATTTGGGCAGATCCATACGACTTTATTATAGATCTTAAAGAAGGTGAAGTATTAGAAAGTGGGAAAAATATTGTAGATAAACTTAATATTAATAAAACTGCAGTTAAAAAAATTTTTCCAAAAGCAAGCTTATTTAAAGAAAGTGCCTTTACTTATGGTGATGTAGAGCTAAAATATGGGGCTTATTCACCTCAAGACGATTCCAATAAAAATCCATTAATAATATGGTTACATGGAGCTGGAGAAGGAGGAACTGATACAACAGTAAATACATTAGGAAATAATGTTCCATCTTTAGCTGGGAATAAAATACAAAATTTCTTTAATGGTGCTTATATACTAGCGCCTCAAACTTCAACAATGTGGATGGATGATGGAACAGGAAACTATACAAAAGATGGGACAAGCATGTATACAGAACCATTAATGAAATTGATAGAAAACTATGTTAATAATAACCCAGATATAGATACTAACAGAATATACATCGGCGGATGTTCTAATGGCGGTTATATGACAATGGATATTATTTTTAATTATCCAACTTATTTTGCGGGTGCATTCCCAATTTGTGAAGCTTATAGTAATGAATGGATTACTGATGATATGTTAAACTCAATAAAGAACATTCCAATTTGGTTTACACATGCTGCTAACGACCCAATAGTAAATCCAGAAACAACTACACTTCCTACTTACGATAGACTAATTCAATTCGGAGCAAAAAACGTACACTTATCATACTTTGATGATGTTCACGATACAAGTGGTTTATATAAAGGGGAAGACGAATTACCATATCAGTATAACGGACATTTTACTTGGATATATGCATTAAATAACGAATGTATCGATAACAATGTATCAATATTTGAATGGCTTTCAAAACAAACTAAAGAAGTGCCCCAAGTAACTCCCAGCACCCCGGACTTAGAAACTCCTGGCGAATCTCAAGAAAATAATAATACAATTCCTAAAACAGGAGATAAAAGTAACTTAATCATTTTATTCTCATTAATAATTATATCTAGCCTATATATATACTCTTATTTAAATGAAAATTCAGATAGAAATAAAATTTAAACCAAATCTTTAATCAAGGTGTCGATATATTCGACACCTTTTACTATTTATAATTTGCACATAATGTATTTAAAATATATAACAAGGAATACATCCCTTCCCCATAGAAGGAATTCTCCCCACATAGAAGTATTAAATCAAAATACTTAGTAAATTCATTTTCCGTATTTTCTGTAATAAGAATAGTTTTACCCTTCATTTCAGATACCATTTTCAGATTTTCTTCAATTGTAAAATAATTTCCCTTGAATGAAATAAAAATAGCTAAATCATTGTTAGTTAAAGTTTTCGCTTCCTTTTCAACAGAACTTGTAGGAAAAACTTCAACATATTTTCCTTTCATCATCATTCTACATTGAAATTCTAATGTTATAGCTAGGTTATTTTCAAAACCAAAAATAATAACTCTTTTAGCATCCTTTATAAGCTTAATTGATTTCTCTATAATATCATTAGATAAATTATTCCTTGTAACCATTAGTCCATTTATTATCTTTTCATAATAACCTTCCTGACTAAAAGCCTCATATTTGTAAACTTCATTAGGCATTTCTAGAATTGCCTTTACATTTGTGAAATTCTTTAACCCAATTTCTCTAAAAAATCTTGTTGCTGTTGAAGGTGAACAAGCACATAATTCCGAAAACTTCTCTAAATTCATATCCTTTACTTTATCTATATTATTAATAAGTTTCTTTGCAATAATGATATTAGTATCATTATCTGAATGTTCCCTAATATATTGAAATAATACCATTAAAATATATTCCATAAAAAATAATCCTCCAATAAATTCTTTTGACATTATATCATCTAAACATCAAAAAAACAATTGAAGGACTATTGCAATATATCTTCTAATCTAAATCTGTTCCATTAGATGCGATTACTTTCTTATACCAGTTAAAGGACTTCTTTTCCTTTCTGCTGTAATCACCAGTACCATCATCATATTTATCAACATAAATAAAACCATAACGCTTTGCCATTTCTCCAGTTGATGCACTAACTAAATCTATACATCCCCATGGTGTATATCCCATTAAATCAACTCCATCAATGTTTATAGCATCATCCATAGCCTTTATATGTTTTCTTAAATAATCTATTCTATAATCATCGTTTATACTTCCATCTTCTTCAACCTTATCAAATGCACCAAGTCCATTTTCTACTATAAATAATGGAATTTGATACCTATCATATAGATAATTTAAAGCAACTCTCATTCCTGTTGGATCTATTGCCCATCCCCAATCAGACTCTTCTAAATAAGGATTCTTAAGACCACCCATTAAGTTACCAGATGATTTTTTAGTTCCATCCTCTGGGTTAGCTGATACAGTTAAGGACATATAATAACTAAAGGCTAAGTAGTCAACCTTTCCTTCCTTTAATATTTCCTTATCTCCATCTTCCATTTTTATATTTATACCTTCTCTTTCAAACTCTTTTAGCTTATAAGAAGGATAATATCCTCTACATTGAACATCTGTGTAGAAATAGTTACTACTTGATTTTTGCCAAGCTAATAAAACATCATCTGGATTACAGCTATATGGATAATTTAACATATATGCAAGCATACAGCCTATTTTAAATTCAGGATTAATTTTATGTCCAAGAATTACGGCTTTTGCACTTGCAACAAATTGATGGTGAGCAGCTTGCATAGTAGTTTGCTTATCTCTAGCAATAACACCACCTGCCATATAACTTCCAAGTTCTATACAGTTTATTTCATTAAATGTCATCCAATACTTAACCTTATCTTTATATCTATTAAAAATAGTTTCACAGTATCTTACATAACAATCTACAGTTCTTCTATCTGCCCATGAATTCCACTTCTTAGTTAATCCAAGTGGTGTTTCATAGTGAGATATTGTTACCACAGGTTCTATTCCATATTTTAATAATTCATCAAATACATCATCATAGAATTTTAGTCCCTCTTCATTTGGTGTTTCTTCATATCCAAGTGGGAATATTCTTGACCATGCTATTGATAATCTAAAACATTTAAATCCCATCTTTGCAAATAAAGCTATATCTTCTTTATAATTACTATAGAAATCTATTCCATCATGATTTGGATATAACTTATCATCAAGACAACAAAGTTCTGCACCTTCTGGAATATCTTTTATGTTAAACATAGGCACTCCGCCTGTTGTTCCATCTTGTAATTTATAAGTTACTAATCTAGGTAATGTATGTGTTCCATTTGTAATAACATCATCAGTAGATAATCCTTTACCACCTTTGTTCCATCCACCTTCAAATTGGTTTGCTGCTGTAGCTCCCCCCCATAAAAAGTCTTTTGAAAAAGCCATAATATCTCCTCCTTTTATTTTATATTTTTAGTCTATCACTAAAAGGTAGAAATTTTACCGTCAAAAAATGACGTGTACTTTTTATATTGGAGAATTACAGTATTCACATCTTCCTACACTACCCTTAACTATATTTCTAGCACCACAACACTTACAAATATTGAATTTATTCTATAACTATCTTTATACATATTCATTCTATCATGCCCTTTTTCAATATAATCACTTAATCTTTCTTCTATTGTATATATACTACATAACCAATAATGATATACTTAATATATACAGCTTTTTTAATAAGGGGGACTTTATGACACATGTATTTATTGTAAATCCATTTGCTGGTGGAGGAAAAAGTTTAAAAATACTAAATAAAATAAAAGAAGTATGCAATAAAGAAAATATAGACTACATTGTAAGGTTTACCAAAGCTCCTAATGATGCCACAAAAATAGCAAGAGAATATGAAAACTTAGGAGGTATAATCTATAGTGTTGGTGGAGATGGTACTATGAATGAAGTATTAAATGGTATTGTTGGCTCTAAGAATCTTTTTGGGATTCTTCCAGCTGGTAGTGGAAATGATTTTCATAGAGTACTTATGGCTATGGATGAGATTTCTCCAACTATTGATATAGGAAAAATTAATGATAGATATTTTATAAATATAGCTTGTATTGGAATTGATGCTGATGTTGCTAACAATGTAACCTTAATGAAAAAGACTAAAATTCCACCATCTCAAATTTATAACATTAGTATTCTTTATACTTTCTTTAAGTATAAATATAAGAATCTTGAGTTTAACTTAAATAACTCTCAAATAAAGGACAAGTTCACCTTGCTAGCCATATGTAATGGAAAATATTATGGTGGAGGTTACAAGATTGCCCCAAATGCAGAACTTAGTGATGGTCTTTTTGATATTTATTTTGCTAAAAAAATATCAAAATTAAGAATTCCTAGTCTTTTCTTAAAACTAATTAAAGGTAGCCATGAAAAATCACCAATTATACATAAAGGAAAAAGTGATTCATTAATAATAAAAACTAATGAAGATATTGTATGTAATGTTGATGGAGAACAATTAATAGATAGAAAATTTAATGTTCAAATTATACAAAATGCAATAACACTTTACAATAATAAGGAACTTACAGAACAATTTTTACAGGTAAATTAAAAATGTAGAATAGATACTTACTTTTCTCGTTCCGTCGCAGGCTCCAAGTCACAGAAAAATAAATATCTATTCCCTTTGTACTAAAGGTAAAAAAGATAGAGAAATTGCTTTGCAATTTCTCTATCTTTAAACCTTATTACCCTAATTAATATCCTAAAGTATCCTCATATTCTCTTAATATAGTAGCTTGATCCTTTAACCCTTCATCTGCTACTCCTTGACTTTGTAGCTCTTCCTTTACTTCACCATTTAATACTTGTTCATTTAACTTTTCATTTTTCTTCATATTATGTCCCTCCCATATTTATGATAACGTTTTCTCTTGCCCTCAACTTAATTTTATCATCATTTTAAAAACCTAGCAACAAGAGAATTTTTTTCTTAATTATTTATTAATAGGATTAACCAATGAAGAAAAAATTATTAATTATTATTACTTAACTAAATGAAAAAATACTAGCCACATCAGTTTGAGATAAAGGGATAATTAAATATAATTTGATAACTCTTAAGGTGTTATTTTTTCAAAAGTATTAGAATCAACCTTATATCTAGAGTAAAGTGTAGCATTATCCATAGGACCTATAATTTTATCATTACATATAACCCAATAGTTTGTTTTAGTGCCATCTCTAGGTGTTTGTTTTAAATAGATATTATATCCACTTATTTTATATGAATTAATATATTCAGAAATAACTACTTCTGAAGTTTCCTTTGTAATTACTTTATATTCTTTTGCAGAGGTATTAGTTAGTACATAATAAGAATTTAGTGTAATTGACTTGTCAAAGTTAGCTACTCTATTCAGAGTAACTGATATCATATATTTAACCGCTAAAAATCCTAATATAAAAATGAAGCTTATTATGAAAAATAAGTATTTTCTATTAAAGTGTTTCATATTTATCCTCCTATATATCTATCTCATTAAGATTTTTAGCAACATATATGTAAGATAAAATTCCTATGATAAATACAATAATTGGAAAAATAGTATTTAAAGTGCTTCTTGTTCCAAGCCTATCAGCATAACTTTTTCCAGATACTAAAAGAATAACTAATACAGTTAACAATGTGGACTTGCTCTTATATAATATAAATGTAGCTAAAAGCACAAAGCCTATAGCTGATATTATCCCCATAAAGCAAATAATTGGCCTGCTTATAATATAATTGTATCCTAAGCCTACATAAAAACTAAACACCTTATTACTTACTAAGAATAAAATTAGTTGCAATCCTAAGGTAAATATTATACTTAAAACAACAAAAGCTATAACAGTACAAACCTTAGCTAATAATATTCTTCCTCTAGCTTGAGGATATAAAAATAGAGTTTTTACTGTGCCATCATTAAATTCATCCCCTACTAAGTTACCCACTAGTATTGCACCATAAACAGAAAATATAACTACTGTTACCTGTACAATTTGTTCTATATGATAATAGATCACATTTTCCTGGGAAACATCCTTAAAACCAACTAATATAGCAGTAATTGTTGATGCAATAAATATAGCAATATTGGCTAAAACCACTCCAAAAATATCACTCTTCATTTTGTTCTTCTTAAATTCTATCTTCATTAAATTAAACATTTAAATCCCCCTTACCTTCCTTATGAAATATTCCTCTAGGGAGATTTGAACCATATTAAAGGATAATACCTCTACATCACTTTTTACCAAAGTACTTAATATCTTTTTTCTTTCCTCTAAAGCTTCATAAACTCTAATAGTCCCCTTATTTATAAGCTTCATATTTCTTATATTTAATTCTTTTTCCAAAATAGCTAAAGCCTTTGAAGAATCCTCAACTTCAATTTCAATATAAACTGAACACTTTTCCTTTATCTCTTCTAGTAATCCATCTTCAACTATTTCTCCATTCTTTAAAAACATTACCTTATTTACTAGTGTTTCAAGTTCATTAATAGCATGACTTGATATTATTATTGTAGTATTAAACTCTCTATTAAGTTTTAATAAAATCTCTCTTAGTTCAACTATTGCAATAGGATCTAGTCCGTTGGTTGGCTCATCTAAGATTAAAAGCTCTGGTTCTGTGATAAGTGCATAAGCAATAGCTAATCTTTGTTTTTCTCCAAAGGATAATTCTTTAATTTTCCTATCTTTCTTATTATGAAGACCTACCCTTCTTAATACATTTTCTAACTTTTCCTCATCATAAAACCCTAAGTATTCACAATGTACCTTAAAGTTTTCATAAAGAGTTAACTTTTTATAAAATACAGGCTCATCTATTAAAGCTCCAATATTTCTTAAATAATCATAACTATCTTTCTTAATCTCTTTTCCTAGCACTTGTATATTTCCACTTGTTGGCTTTAGCAAATTAACTATAAGCTTTAAAAGAGTGGTTTTACCTGCTCCATTTTCTCCAATTAAACCATAGATATCTCCTGCTTCTATATTAAAAGAAACACCCTTTAATACAGCTTTATTTTTAAATTCCTTTGTAACATTATTAAAAGAAACCCTATCCACAAAACTTCCTCCTTCCTATGGTTTAATTCTAAAATTAACTTTTAACTATTTTATCTCTTATTTCTTACATAGTTCTTAAGTTAAACAGTGAAGTTCTTAAGAGCAACCCTAAATACAGTTTCCTTCCCCTCTTCACTTTCCACTTCTATAGCCCCTTCCATATTTTCAACTAGCTTTTTACTTATAGCAAGACCTAGTCCACTTCCTGAAGCTTCTTTATTTCTTGATGACTCTCCTATATAGCTTCTTTCAAACACTTTCTTCTGCTCTTCCTTTGAAATACCTTTCCCCCTATCAATTACTTCTATAAATGTATTTTCTTCATCATTAATTATGTTGAAACCTAAATACTTACCACTTCCCCCATACTTGTATGCATTGTTGATAAGATTATTAATTACTCTCTCAATCCCTTCTTTATTTCCTAAAACATATGTTGGCTCCTCTGGCATATTAATATTAACCTGAAATTCTTCATTGGATAAAATATCATAATAAGATAATATAATTTCCCTGGAAATCTCTCTTAAATCAATTTTTTCAAGGTCTATTTTCTTATCTCCACTTTCAAGTTTTGCAAGAGTAAAAAATTTATTTACTAATTCTAATACCTCCTTAGAACGAGTATTTATCTTATTTAAAATCTCATTTCTTTCAACTTCTGAAATAGTAGAATCCTTAATTAAAATTTCTATATACCCCATAATTACTGTTAAAGGAGTCTTTAAATCATGAGATACATTAGAAAGCATATTATTTATAGTAGTTTCCTTATTTATTCTTAAGGTCTTTTCCCTCCTATTAAAGTTGATTAAATCATTTATACCAACTAGTAACTTTCTTAGTTCTAATTTATCAGTAGGAAGCAATAAAGTTTTACACATCTCTTCTTCATTGAACTTATTTAGCTCATCTGAAATAAACTTAATATCCTTTGTTATTCTTCTTAACCTATATTTATCATAAGTGATTATAAATAGAAGAATTATTATTACTACCCACAAAACTAAGTTCATTACTCTTTCCTCTCATACTTGTACCCTATTCCCCATAGAGTTTTTATATATTTAGGTTTTGATGGATCTCTCTCTACCTTTTCCCTTAATCTTCTTATATGGACATTTATTATATTGTCATCTCCCATAAAATCATCTTCCCATACTTGTCTATAAATCTGTTCCTTGGTAAAAACTATATTAGGATTAGTTAAGAAAAGCTTAAATATTTCAAACTCCTTATTTGTTAACTTTAAATCCTCATCCCCTCTTTTTACTGAATAATTATTTATATCTATTGTTAAATCATCTACTTTGATTACCTTATTTTGCTTTACTTCTTCATTAGAATACTCAGTAGCTCTTCTTATTGCAGCCTTAACCCTTGCAGATAACTCAACCATTGAAAAAGGCTTAGCTACATAATCATCAGCACCAAAACCTAGCCCTAAAGCCTTATCTATTTCTCCATCCTTTGCTGATAAAATAATTGCTGGCACATTACTCTTTTCTCTTATTCTTTTTATAAGCTCAATACCATCCATCTTTGGCATCATTATATCTAAGATAACTAAGGAATAATCCCTCTGCCTAAATTGAAATAGCCCCTCTTCACCATTAAAAGCAGTATCAACTATATATCCTTCCTTAGTTAAATAATTCTTTACCATTAAAGAAATCTCTTTTTCATCTTCAACTAACAAAATTCTCTTCACAAAATTCACCCCTTCTTTATATATTTTACCAAAAAATGTAGCAATTTCATATTTAAAGTCAAATTAGGGATATAACTAATTCAAAAAAGGTGGGGTATATTTATTTTGATTGTTCCGTCACATAGTCTATAGATGTTTATTTTTCGCGTTCCATCGCAAGCTCCAAGTCACAGAAATAAAACCGTTAGAATCTTTGACTTCCCAAAAATTCCATTTTTCTAAATTATATTTTTTAATTCTAAATTTTAAACTGTGACTATATAAATAATAAACAATTATGGTAAAATAGGTAAAAAGAGTAAAAAGTTTATTTGTTGAATACTTTTATTAATTTTTTATTAAAGGAGGTTATAATGAGAGAATTCGAATCAATGGAAGATTTCCAAACGGAATGTTTAGGAGTTAATGAAAATCAAAAAGGTGCAGTCGCACGGCTTCTAACTGCTGCAACAATTTATAGAGTAATATCTATGATTAATGATGTCAGATATATACTTACTGGTGTTGATGCTAAAGTATGGATCAGAGAAAATGTAGTTGTTCCATTTTATCAAGAAGCAAAAAATATGAAGCTTTATTCTGTAAGTGGTGGTATTAGTAATCCATACCAACCACATTCATATCAATATATACAATTTAATCAAACAAATTACTATTGGGTAGTTCAATAATGAACTTTAAAAAAATATGGGGGATTACAACATATTTCTTAGTACTATTAGCAATTATACAAACATTTTATTCAGCATTTTTAGGAAATACAATGTTTGTAGTTAAAGGTATAATTTATATATTATTTACTACATCATTATTAATTAATAATAAATTAACTAATAAAAATAAAATAGTTGAAATAATATTTTTGATATCTTGTATATTAATTATACTCTTCGATATTCCAAAATTATTTTAAGATAAAAAAGAACGTATAAAAATTAAAGCTATTATCTCGTGTTTATAACGAAATAATAGCTTTTTTTTATTTAATCCAACTTAATGCAAATACAATACTTAAAACTTCTTCAAGGTTTGATTGGTCAACAACATCTACTAAATAATTTTTTTCTGATTCTTGATTTTCTACATCAATTGTTGCTAATACTTGATTGTTTTTAGATATTTTAAAACTTATTCCATTCCAATCCCCAATTATTGAAATGTCATTTCCAGTAATCTCGTAAACTTCTCTTAGTTCTTTTATATCTTTTTTTATAGTAATCTTATCGTTGTTTAATGATATAACAATTTTAGGTGAATTAACCAATCCAAAGTTACTTCTACTTCTTTCTATATTCCCTACCTTTTCCTGCTGTGCATTGATGATAGAATAACACTCTCTTGTTGGTAATGCTTTTGATTTCTCAAAGCTAAGAATTTCTTTACCACTTTCGTCTTTTACCACTGAGTCTTTGAACCCTTTAAAATTAACTTTCATTGTTTAAAACCTCCTTTACTTTATTCTAATAATATCATATTATGGAATTAATAGGATGATGAAGAGTGTGAAAACTTTATAAATTACTTGAGAAAAAGACTGGTTTAAAAATAAATTTATCATATCCTAATAAACTCACTTATATATAGTCATTGAAATAAATAATTATAATAAGCTTTTCTAAAGATACTTTTAACATAGTTAAAGAGCCAATGATAATAAATCATTGGCTTTTTGTATTCATTAAAATTGCTTTTAGTGAAATATATTTTCATTATTCTAAATATGGTACCATCATTGCACAAACTTCCTCAAAACGTTTCTGAGTTGGTGTTCCTTTCACTGCCTCTTTAAATGGAAATAATTTATCAAATTCAGCAACTGCTTTCTCATCAACACCATATATACTATTTTCTATATATCTACCCTTTGCTTCTGATAAAGCATTTTCATATAATTCACATACCTGAAGTGCAGCTGCATACATATTATCCCCTGTTCGTATTCCTAAACTTTCAGCAGGAACAAATCCCATTTTTCCATAAAATTTTGGATCTCCACATAATAATATAGCTGAAAAACCTAATGTTTTTGCAATCTCTCTTGTATAATCTATCAGTTGTCTCCCTATCCCCTGTTTCTGATATTCAGGCAATACAGAAATAGGTCCAAGACTCAACACATCATATTCTTTACCATTATCTCCACTAATAACAGATTTTAGATAAACAACGTTACCAACTATTTTATTATCAACAACTGCTACAACATCAAGTTCCGGAATAAAAGAATCATCATCACGCATAATATGAATTAAATAATGTTCACTACAAGCAGGAGAATAGTAATTCCAAAATGCTTCTCTTGTAACATTTTCTGTTTCATAATAATCTTTTGATTCCTCTTGTCTTAATTCTATATTCATTATATACCTCCATATAAATTTAATACGAACTAATTATAACAGTTACATATTATATAGTCATTTCCTTTCTACCTTTTAGTTAATATGCACCCTAAAGAAATAATCAGACAAAGAGTTTTTAGAATTATATATGGATTCTAATAATGATATTTATATAAAATTAAATATTATATGACTGTAATATGAGTAATTTAAGTAACCTATGGAATTACATTATGATATAGTTGGATTTCCATATGATTTTACTTTGACAGCTTAACGCACCAATATGGTATAATAAGGAAATAGGATATTTATTAAAAAGGAGATGTTTATATGGAAATAGTAAGTCAGTTAGACAAAGATTCAATAATAAAATTTTTTAGTGATAATATTATAGAAACACAACTTTTTAAAAAGGGTAAAAGAACATATATAATATATTCAACTTGTATTATTATTTTGGCATATTTAGCAGTCGATTTTACATTTTTGCGTATTATTCTTATAATTATATATATTTTATTAAATTTATTTTTTAAAGATATTGCAAAATTAGTTTTTAGAAAGGATTTTAATAAAATTTACAGTAAATCAGAGTATAAATATATGTTTGACAAGAGAACTATTGCAGTGGAAGATGAAAAAATTACAATAAAAGATTCTATAGAGGAAAGAATTATTGAATATGAATCAATTAAGAATATTCATGTTCTTCATGAATATATATTTATAATATTAAAAAATAATAAATATATTATTATTCCAGTATGTGATATTGAATTAATAATTACTAAAAGTGAATTTGTTAAATTATTAGAAGAAAAGGTGGGAATAACGGCTTTATATACTTATCCAGATAAATTAGCATATAAATAGTATACCTTCTAAGTTTCTCAGCTTCTCTTATTCCCTATGCTACCCTTTTATTACGTCCTCCTTTGTATTACAATTATAATAGTATAAAACTACTAAGGAGGATTTTATGAAGAACAAAGTGAACTTTCACACACATACTTATAGATGTAAACATGCAGTTGGAAATGAAGAAGATTATGTAATTGAAGCTATAAATCAAAACCTTACCACCCTAGGTATGAGTGACCATGGACCATATCCTGATGATAGACTAGGTTTTAGAATGGAATATAAAGAACTTCCTGAATATATTTCTACAGTAGAAAACCTAAAAGAAAAATATAAAGACAAAATCAAATTATATTGTGGTCTAGAAATTGAATATGACCCAAATTCTTATGATTACTATACATACTTACTAAATGAATTACATCTAGATTACTTAGCTCTAGGACAACATGTATTTACTCATAAGGGGAATTTTTGTAACTCATTTGAATTAACTAGTACTGATGAATACATATCTTATGCTAATAGCATCGTTGAGGCATTTAGCACAGGATTCTTTAAATTTCTTTGCCATCCTGACTTAATATTTCTAAATGACTTTCCTTGGGATGATAATTGTGAAAAGGCTTGTGATATTATAGTTGAAGGTGCAAAGAAATATAACATGATCCTTGAGATTAACGGAAATGGTGTAAGACGTGGAATAAATGAATTCTGCGACGGGAAAAGATATCATTATCCTCATGAAAACTTTTGGAAAAAAGTTAGTAAAAATAATTTAAGAGTAATTATAAATTCTGACTGCCATAATCCTAAAGACTTATGGGATGAAAATATGGATAAAGCATACGAATTTGCAAATAAGTTAGATTTAAATATTGTGTATGATATATTCTAAGTTTATATAAATAAAAAGGAGCTACTTTTAATAGCTCCTTTTCATTTATTTGAACTTCCCACCCCTTACTTTATATTATAAAATAATACTCATATACATTAATTTCAAATATATGGTATAATATAGTAAATAATTGAATTAGGGGGAAATCAATTGGATATTATAAATAATATTGTAGAATACATAGATTATTACTTAATCATTTTATTTCTCTATGCTATTGGACTGGTGGTATCATACTTCAGATCAGCCACTCATTATATTAAAAAGCATAAAACAGATCCTATCTATAAAGTTAAACTTAATTCTAATTTAACTACTTATTTCACAGTATCATTAACAATTATCACCTTAATTATTCTTATTAAAACTTCTATAGCTACTATTCTTTTTTTAATAATCATTTTAGATGGTATAAACGAAATTATTGAATACTATGTTAATAAATATCTATATTTCTTTGATAATGGTCTATTTATGCATGGTAAGTTCATTGAGTATTCATCAATAACAAAAGTTAAAATATTAGATACCAAAAGAAAAACATTATTTAAATTACAAATAGAATTTAATGATACTACACTATCAGAAAACATTAATTACTTATATAAGGATGAAGTAGCTAATTATCTTTCAAGAAATTTACCTGAGGTATTTAATTGCTTAAATACATAATGAAAAGACTAGAAAATGTTTTGTATTCATTTTCTAGTCTTTTTTATTTGTAAATAACATTATTTAAGAATTTATATTTAATTATAATAGTACTTTAAATTCATATCCCTTTAATTTTATAGACTCCTTAAGTTCTATATTCTCTTCATTAAATACATCAAATGCTTTTCTATTTTTTAGTTCATCCATGAAAGGTATAACTATTTCCTCCTTTGAATTATTAATTATTACTGTTATATCTTCCTTTTTATATATCAAAACAGAACTATTTTTTTCTGTCATAATCCACTTATTTTCTAGTGCTTTAAGCTGTGGATTTACTTTTCTCATATTTATTAATTTCTTAGTAAAATCTAACATATCCCTGTCTTGCTTTTCTTTATCCCAAACCATGCATCTTCTATGAAACTCTTGCCCATTACCTTGATTACCCTCCATGCCTATTTCTGTACCATAATAAATACAAGGAGAGCCAGCTTGAGTAAACATAAATAATAATGCTAACCTTACCTTCTCTTTACTACCTTTAGCTAATGTAAGAATTCTAGGAGTATCATGGCTATCTAAAAGATTAAACATCACTTCATTTACCTGCTTTGGATAGCTTACATTTACTTTATTAATCATGTATTTAAACTCTTCTCCATTAGCACAATTATAGCAAAAGAAGTCTTTAATCCCATCTCCTAATGGATAGTTCATAACTCCATTAAATTGATCTCCCATAAGCCAAGGTAAAGAATCATGCCATATCTCTCCTACTATATAACTGTTAGGATTTACTGCTAATACTCTTTCCTTAAACTTTCTCCAAAACACATGATCAATTTCATTGCTTACATCTAATCTCCAACCATCAATATTCATTTCACCAGACCAGTACTCCCCAACCTTTAGTAAGTACTCAACAACCTCTGGATTTTCTGTATTTAATTTTGGCATTTTAGGTGTCCTTCCAAAGGTTTCATAATTTAGGTTTCTACCATCTAATTTTTCTAGTGGCCTATCTACTGCTGGGAACTTATTTATATGAAACCAATCCTTAAATTTAGATTTTTCACCATTTTTAATTACATCCTGCCATTGTGGTGAAAAATATCCCATATGGTTAAACACACCATCTAATAATATTTTCATATTTCTTTTATGCAACTCATCAACTAGCTCTTTGAAAGTTTCTTTATCTCCTAATGCTGGATCAATTTCAAAATAATCTATTGTTTCATATCTATGATTAGATGTTGCTTTAAAAATAGGACATAGATATAATCCTGTAATTCCCAAGTCCTCTAAATAATCTAGCTTCTCTATTATTCCTCTTAAGTCCCCTCCCATGAAGTTTTTACCTGTTGGCTCTGTTCCCCAAGGCTTCACTCCTTCAGGATTTATAGATGGATCTCCATTATTAAACCTATCAGGAAATATTTGATACCAAATCATATCTTTTGCCCATTCTGGTGCTTTAGGAACATCTATATTATTCAAATAAGGGAAACAAAAGAAATCAGAGACTTTGCTTAATATATAGATATCATCATTTTTTCCTAATTCATATATCTTCTTTTCAGTAAAAAGGATTTTTTCCTCTTTCCCTTCTAATATAAATGCATATCTTGACCTCTTTTTTTTTGGCTTATATTCTCCTATCCAATAATCAAAATACTCTGTTTCAACCTCTTTTTTCATAGGAAGAGTTTCAGCTTTCCATCCTGTACCTCCAGCACCCAAGTTACCACCATCTGCTCCCCCAACTTCCCATATATAAGGATCTCCAATTCTTAAATAAGCTTTTTTCACTTCTCCTTTTTTTGTCCTAATCCTTAAATGTAAGGTTTCACTATCATATCCATAAGAATAATTACTCTTTGGAAGATGAAAAATTCCTTCTCTTGTTATTCTGCCACACATTTTATCCTCTCCTTTTCTATCTAACAAATGATTTATCTTCCCACTTTCTTGATTTCCATCTTAATGCCACTAAAACTCCTCTTATGATTTCATCTAATGCAAATCCTATCCATACTCCAATTAACCCAAGTCCTAGCCCTATACCTAAAACATAAGAAATTCCAACAGCAAAAGTCCACATTGAAAATATGGCTATATATACAGGAAACTTCACGTCTCCAGTTGCTCTTAAACCATTAATACCTATAAGATTAGTTGTTCTTCCAAACTCAAGAAATATATTTACAAATAAAACCTGACTTCCCAGGACTAATATCTCTTCATTAGTTGTAAATATTGCTAATATATACTTTCCAACTATAGCAAGTAAAATGCTCATACTAATTGTTACAATTAAAGATCTAGTAACACAGTATTTAAATAAGTTAAATGCTTTATCTTTTTCACCTTCACCAATAAGCCTTCCTATTAAAATACTTCCACCTTGGGCAACCCCTTGTGCAAAAAGATAGGCTAAAAAAGCAATATTTCCAACATAAGTTTTTGTAGCCATACTGGCTATACCTATGGTATTTATTATGCTTGTTATAACTAATTGACTTAAGTTATATGAAAGTTGTTCTCCTAATGTTGGAAGTCCTATTGAAACTATATTTTTCAAATGATTAACAGGAAATATTTTAAATAAATCCAATTTAAACTTATTCATAACCACCTTATAAACTCTATATCCTAAAAAAATACAAGCTACAACCTTACTTAATGTAGTTGATATAGCTGCACCTGCAATCCCTAGCTGTGGAAATCCAAAATTACCAAATATCAATATATAATTACCTATTACATTTACTACATTCATTAATATAGTTATCTTCATACAGGTTTTTGTAAGTCCATATGCTCTTAATATTGCTGTAAATGTCATCATTATTGCTGCAACAAAACTTGCTCCACCAACAATACCCATATAAGTATTACCCATAGAAATTAATTCACTTGGAGTGTTTAATAATTTAAACATAAACTCCCCACCAAGAATTATTACTATACTTAAAACGATACCAAGAACTCCATTTACTCCTATTGACAAGCCACAAATTTCAACTATATTTTTTTCATCCTTATTAGAGCCAAAATATTGAGTTAATAAAATGGTTGTCCCAGATGTAATTACTACAAACATAAGGTTTACCATCCATATTATTTGGTTAGATACTCCAACTATTGCTACTGCCTCATCTGAATATTTACCAAGCATAAATATATCAATACTCCCTAATAAATACATAAGTATAAGCTCTATCATTATTGGCCAAGTTATTGAAAGAAGCTTGCTTTTTATCTCTTTCATATAAATACCTCTCAAATTATTAAATTCACTTGAATTATAGCACCATACAACTTTATAACTTTTATATTTTTTAGATTTTTTGTATAATTTTTATATAATATATTAGGAGTGATGATATGGATAAGTTTATTGGAGATGATGATTTCTTTTATACTGACTTCTTTATTTTGATAAAGACAAATAACTTTCCTCAAATTTTAGAGAGATTAAAAAAGAAACATGAATATGAAAATTCAATAGATAAGGATATCTTAGAAAAAAAACATGACCTTATTATTTGGAATGCTTTTTTATCAAAAGAAGTAATTAAAGATAGGATAATTAAAACAACTCTTCACGATATTTATAATAAATTTTATTTGGAAATACTAAAATGTACTTCACTAAAAGATTTGCAGGAGCTAGAAATAGATTTATTTAAACAATATATTACTAGAATTATATCTAATATGGAGGTTACAAATAGCTTAACTGTTAATCGTTCCTTAAGATATATACACATGCACATAGAAAACTATTTTTCACTAAACAAAATGGCTAAGGAACTTAATATTTCCTCTTCATATATTAGTACATTATTCAAAAAAACTATGGGTATATCCATTAATGAATATGTACATGAAGTTAAGATAAATAGAGCTAAAATTCTCTTAAAAACCACCTCTAAAACTATGATTGAAATAGCTCAACAGCTTGGATATTCAGATTCAAGTCATTTTTCTAAGAAATTTAAAGAAAAGGCAGGGCTATCACCTATATCCTATAGAAATAATAATGGTTTTTAAGTTTCTATTGGTATTTCCCCTACACATATTACAAATAGTAAAATATTTTCTTAAGTTTTCCTTATTTTGTTAAAAATATTGATAAAATAAGATATAATATTTCATGACATTATATATATGGAGGATAAATTATGAGCTTTAACTCTTATGAATTTTTAATTTTCTTTTTACCAGTATCCTTAATTGGATATTATGGTTTACATAAGTTAAATAATAAGAAATCTCTTGTATTTTGGTTATGTCTAGCTTCCCTTTTCTTTTATGGAGCTAATAACCCAAAGGTTATTCTTATATTTTTCTTATCTATAATAACTAATTATATATTTACCAAAGTAATTTTATCTAAAAATAATACAAGCCTCACCAAAAGCTTTTTAATTTTAGGAATTACTTTAAACATATTATTTTTATGTTTCTTTAAATACTTTAACTTTAAAAATATTGTATTCCCACTTGGGATAAGCTTTATTACATTCCAACAAATATCATTGCTTTATGATAGCTATAAAGGAAATGTTAATGATTTTTCATTTTTAAATTATCTATTTTACATAACATTTTTCCCTAAGGTTATTTCAGGTCCTTTAGTTAACTATAATTCATTAACTGAAGAGCTAGATAAAAGCAGTAAAAGTGAAGTAAATTATGCTAGTATTTCTAAAGGAATATTCCTATTTTCCATTGGATTATTTAAAAAGGTAATTATTGCAGATACAATTGCACTAATAGTTACTAATGGATTTGATCTAAGTTCAAATTTAAATTTTCTTGAGGGGTGGATTACAGCATTAAGCTATACTCTTCAAATATATTTTGACTTTAGTGGATATAGTGATATGGCAATAGGAATAGCTGCACTGTTCAATATAAATTTACCAATGAACTTTAATACTCCTTACAAATCTAGGTCTATAAAGGAATTTTGGCAACGTTGGCATATGACTTTAGGTACTTTCTTTACTAGATATCTTTATATTCCTTTAGGAGGAAACAGAAAAGGACAAGCACGAACATACTTAAACTTATTTATTATCTTCTTTATAAGTGGAATATGGCATGGTACAGGCTGGGGATTTATTATATGGGGTATCTTACATGGAATTGCACGTGTAATTAATCAAATATTTATAGATAAAAAAATAAATGTAAATAAATATTTATCTATATTTATTACATTTAACTTTGTAAATATTGCTTGGGTATTTTTTAGAGCAACTGATTTAAAGTCTGCATTTAAAGTTTTAAAAGCAATGTTTGACTTCTCATTTATCCCAGAAATACTTCCTTTATTTATGGATAACTTTAAGGTTATAACTACAATATTAATAATTGCAGTTCTTCTAGTTACCTTAAGTAAGATAAATAAACTTAATAAGATTAACAATAAATTGATAATAAAAATATCCCTTTCCATATTAATTATATTATTTGGAGCAGATTTCTTTATAAATGGAAACTTTAATTTCTTAAAAGATGCTCTAGCAAACTTAGACTTTGGTTCTGATTTTGTTATGGCTCTAAAAGTAGCAATTATAGGTTTTATACTTATATGTGTAGACTTTAAAAATATTATTTCAACTGAAGACTTTAATCCTACTTTTGTAAATTTAGTACTAACTTCATTACTTACTTTCATTTCAACATTAAACTTTGATAAAGTTAGTGACTTTATTTATAAGAGCTTTTAGGAGGTGCAAAATGAATAAGCATAAAAAATGGTGTATAGGTTTTTTAGGTATAATGCTAGTAAGCTTATTTACAATGGGATTTACAATATACTCTATAGACCCTTATCAAATATATAACTTTAACAATCCATCAAAAGAATTTATGGAATCCAGATCTTTATATATTCAAAGATATCTAGCTGCTGGATTTGCAAAGAACTTGGATTATGAAACTATTTTAGTTGGAAGCTCTATGAGTGAAAACATGACTGTTAACAAAATGGATGAAGCTTTTGGAACAAAATCAGCTAAGCTTTCTATCTCTGGAGGAACCCCTTATGAGATAAAAAATGTGTTAAAAAAAGCAATCTCTACTGGAAAAGTAAAAAATGCAATAGTTTGTGTTGATGGTTATATGTATAAGAACGAAATAGATTTTCATAGGACTCCATACCCTGAATACTTATATGATAACAATCCTTTTAATGACTTAAGATATCTTTTAAATCTTGTTATTTTTAAGGATGCAGTACAGTTATATACTAATAATAAATCAACTCCTGAAGGGTTTGATATAAATAATCTTTATTTAGATAATCCTAATACAATCTATTCTTATGACAGAGTTTTAGATGGTTATGAGGTTCTAATTTATTCTGATATAAGAGATAATACTTTAGAAAATGATTTTAAGAGAATGTTAAGCTTCCCTGAGGACAATGAAAACTATATCCTTATGCAAAAAAACTTTGAAGCTAACCTTCTTTCAATAATAAAGGATAATCCTGATGTAAACTTTAAATTATACTACCCACCAAATTCAATCCTATATTGGAACAGAACAGTTGGTGGTGATCAGCACCTAAGATTATTAAGATTTAAGCAATATATGTATGAAACCCTTAGAGAATACCCTAATGTTGAAATATATGATTTCCAAGATGTAAAGCAAATAACTTTTAACCTTGAATATTACAAAGATAGTTCTCACTACTCAAAGGAAGTATGTGACAAACTAATTGAAAGAATGGCAACAAAGACTGATTTGCTTACAGATGATAACTATCTTCAAAAGATTGAAAATCTATCAAATCAATTGCAAAATGCTACATTAAAAGAAATAAGAGAATACTCTAAAAGGTAACTAAAGGTAAAAAAGAGAAATCCCATAGCGATTTCTCTTTTTAATCTTCTAAATAAAATTCACTAATAACTTCTTATTGTTTATTTAAGAAAAATATTAACCTGCCGACTCTAAGCATATGGTATAATTTTACTATAGCTGTGTGGGAGGTGTTTATAATGAAACTTATCTTTGCCTTACTTTTTATTCTACTAATTTTAATTCTTACTTACTATATTTATAAAAACTCATCAATTTATTATGCTAAAACAAATAAAGAATCACTTATATGTAAAGTAAGATGCTCCTCAAGGACTTCAATATTTTTCTTAGTATTTTCAGCAATAATAATCTTACTTCTAATAAATGAAATGATGAATTTCAGCACATTTAATTTTTATTATTTATTTGCTTTTATGTATTTACCACAATACATCCTATTTTTGCTATCTGATACCACTATATATATTTTTAAGGATAGAATTATCTCAAGTAATACCACTATAAAACTTAGTGATATATCTAAGATAGAAATTAAACCTACAAAAAGACCTAATAAGTTTTCCTTACTTATTACTAAAGGAAAATCAACCTATGTAGAAACTATTTATAGTAACGGAAGAGAAAAACTTATTGAAAGCTTAAAGCCTTTATTAAATGAAAATATAGAATTTATATATTAAGAGGCTGTCCTAAGACAGCCTCTTAACTTTCTCTATAACTTCATGATTTGTTATATTTAAAAATCTAATGAATTAACGAACTTTTCTTTTCTAATAAAATATTTTTCATATATATCTGGTCTTTTTATAACCTCATTTATTTCTTCTGCTAAAGCAAATAATCCATGTATTTTTTCTTTTCCTTCCTTTGAACACAAGACTATTCCAGATGCAATTTCATTTACTGGTAATGTAATAGCCGAACATCTACATATATTAGCTGATTTTACTAATGCTTTTCCTCCATTTTTAGTTATTTCTTTTGCCCCATTACCCAAAAAGCTCTTTTGAATTGTTTCATCATATCCATATAAATCTATAGGCCCCTCAAAATTAATGATAATATCACCAATATCATTACTAAAAATATTATTAATATCTTTAATGGAACTTTCCCTATTATATATATCCTGAAATCTATATTCCACTATAGTTAATTTATGATAGCTCTTTATTTTATTTAAAATATTAATAACTTTATTATAAATATCTTCCCCCTCTATTGTTTTACATGTATTCTTCTTAGATATAACAACCCTCACTTCTTTTAAAGAATATTCCTCTAGCGACATCAACTCATTAACTACACATTTAAGAGTAGGAAGATCTTTTGAAATCAATCCTATTCCTGGCTTAAAAGCAATGTTATCTGTTGAAACTCCTTTTTTACTTATTTCTAACCCTGCACCTTTTCCTAAGAATGAAAATAAGTTTAAACTTAGTGCTGGTGCTAAAACAGATCCTCCTCCATCTGTTCCTATGCCAAAATCATTTATCCCTTTAAAAACATTTATTGCAGTTCCTGAAGAAGATCCTGTCATTGCTCTATAAGTTAATGGATTTATTAACTCTGTATCTATACTTCTTCCTAAATGAGACATCCTATCTATAGTTGTCCATAAAAACTTTTTATTACTTCTAATGTTATCTATTAAGCTTCTAGGAATATCCCCTGTGTTTTTAACTCCAAAAGTTAAATATTCTTCATCTTTCTCTTTAACTTCTTCTAAAATATTAGGATTAATTTCCATTACAGATTTATTTAAATTATCTTTAGCTAAAACGATAGCTTTATCAATCTTTCTCATAAGGCCTCCTATAAAATAATCTCAGTAAAAATTTACTGAGATTATCTATTCTATATTATTTTACTCAAAAAACTAGTTCCATTTTCAGGTGAAGCAACATTAAAATATTCTGCAACAGTAGCACCTACATCAGAAAGAGTTTCTCTTTCTCCTATATTTACACCTGTTTTTATATTCTTCCCTGTTATCATTAATGGGACCATCTCTCTAGTATGTTTTGAATGTCCTATTGTAGGATCATTCCCATGATCAGCCATAACTATAAGAATATCTTCTTCTTTTAAAGTATTAATAAGTTCTCCTATAAGACTATCTGCAATCTTTAGTTTTTCTGCATATCTATCTACATTTTCACTATGTCCAGCTAGATCTGTTTCTTGCACATTACAACAAATAAACCCATTATTTATCTCTTTAGCTATTTCAATAGTTCTTTCTAGAACAGATTTAGTATCTACCATTGAAATACTTCTTCCTCTTTCATTGATAACTACATCTGCAACTTTTCCAAGTAAATATACAGGTATATTATTTTCAGATAAAATAGTAGTTACTTGTGTTTCAGGATCTACACCATATCCCAAATGAATACACTCATATCCATCATCATACACACCTGACTTTGGCGCATTCACTCCAATAAATCCACCATCTTTTTCTTCAATAGCATTTAATATATTATCTAAAGTAATTCCTTTGCCTCCAAAAGTAATAACTCTTGGAACTTTTACAACTTCTCTAACTAATTTTCCTATTTTTAAAACTTCTTTAAAAGGTATTATATCCAATGCTGATGTAATATTTATAGCCTGTCCTAAATCGCACTCTATATTATCTGCCACAGTTAAGGCTTCTTCTACAATTAATAATTTCTCACTAAATCCTTCTGAGTATCTTACCTTGTATCCTGCTTTCACCAATACTTTATATATTTCATCAATCTTAACCTTTAAAGGTTCAGTAAATGGCTTTTTAGGTCTTGTACCCATTATTTCCTGATGTCCAAAGAATGTATCAGCACCAAAATGAGTTAACTTCCCTTTTCCCCATGTTGCAGTATTACTGAACTTCATACCATTCACTTCTTTGGATAATACATTCATTAATCCTATTTTTTCTAGATTGTTGAGTATTAAATCTTTTCTCTGTTCTAAAATATGTAAACATGTATTAGAACCAATGTCTGTAGGTCTACACTTGCTTACATCATCCATTTCACCAATTCCAAATCCATCTAACACAACAACTATAAACTTTTTCATACTATCACTTCCAAAACTATTTAATTTCCATACCTAGTGAATTGTACAATCCAACTACCTCAGGTTTATTAGTTGAAATTCCTTTCACGACCGCTACATTGCTTCTAGTAACAAATATTTGACTTCTAAAAGCCATAATAACTGTATCTCCAACTTTTGAATTTTCACTTAGTTCAAAATGATAATCTATACTTTCATCTGTTGGTGGAATCACCTTAACCTTCTTAGAATCCTCTAATGACTTTCCTACTAAAGCTTTTTCTACATGTGATCTTCTATAGTGTCCTCCACCATAACAATAAGACTTTTCTTGTAAATTATGCGATACTTCCGATACATAAATTAAAGCTGGGATTTCTGCTGTATTATTATATTTATGGAAAGGAGTTGTACCAGTTAACCCATGCCCTGGCTCTCCATGAGTACCTCCATTTTCACTTATTAGCTTAACGCTTTCTGTGCATGTAGCTGAAGGCATATTTAATTGATCAATTTTCAAATCAAATTTTTCTTCAAGTATTTCTTTTGCTTTTTTAATAGTTTTTATATTATTTGTTGCCTCAATTTTATTTTCTGATTCTTTATATAAAAAACATGGAAAAGATGCTATTCCAGCTATCCTTACATTTTTTAAACTAATTAGTTCACTAACCTTCTCCTCTAACTCACTCAAGAAAAAACCACCATACTGTCCTGAATAAAGGCTATCATTTTCATCTAATACTCTTAGCATTATCTTCTGAGTTATGCCTAGCTCCTTACAAACTAGGTCTATTTGTTTTGCTTTCTCTATAGAATAAACTGTTATATAATCTGGTTTACTTGAAACTATCTTTTTTAATAATGAAGTTGGAATTTGAACAAGATGTCCAACATGACCTATCTTTATTCCATTATTTATCATAACTTCTGCTTCTCTAAAATCTACTACAACTGCACCTTCATAACCCAATTTCATAAGTTCCTTACATACTAAAGGATTTCTACCAATTTGTTTAGACATGAAATATAATTTAACATTATACTTATCAGCTTCTTCTTTAATTCTTCTTGCATTCTCAATAGTTCTATCTAAATCAATTACATAAGTATCAGGCTCAATTACACCTTTTTTATGGAGTTCAAAGGCTACATTTATTAATTCTTTATTTTTTTCGACTGTCTTTTCTAGAAACACCTTACTCCCTCCTTTTATGCTTCATTCATTGCTTCTTTAATTGCACTATTTAATATTCTAATTATAGTATCTGCTCCACTTCTCATCGGATTAATTCTTATCATTCTCTTTTCTAATGTTGGATCAGCAGCTCTAAATGTTCCTGAAACTCTATACATCATTGGAGCAAACTCATACTTAGATTCAGATCCTACTGGATGAGATGCAGCACCATATTTAGGTGTTATTTCAAGAACCTTTTCTGCTATATTTTCTTTTAGTTCAACAATTAATACTTTTGATTGAGCATTAACTAAAAATGCATCCTTTATTTCAGGTATTTCACCTGCTTTCAATCTTTCAACTAATTCCTCATTAACTTGTGACTGTATTGCTAATGACACAGGTGCATACACTAAACCTCTTAAAGCTTCCATTGCTTCAAATCCTTGAACTTGACTTCCACCAGAATAATTTAATGAATATACTTTATCAATAAGTTCTTTCTTTCCGATAAGTACACCAACACCTTCTGGTCCTAATATTTTGAAACATGAAAAACTTCCAAGATCTGCTCCACATTGATTTCCTATCTTCTTAATCTTTAATGCAGCATAATTATCATCAGTTATAATTCTTATATTTGGATTTTCATTTTTTATAGTATGAATTACCTCTTGTAATTCATAACAATCCTCTATCTGCTGCCTTGTATTTTGCACTAATGCCCCCTTTATGTCAGGATTCTCATTTATAACTCTTTTTATATCATTAATGTTATTAAAGTTAGCTTTTACAACCTTAAGACCCATAGTTTCTATTGTTACTTTTGACGTAGGATATATTGGTGCTTCATGTACTAAAATCTTTTCTCCAGACTTCATAAAACTTATAAGGCCCCATCTTATTGCACCTGTCCCTGCACCTCTTACCAAAATTGATGCCTCTGCATCAAATACGTCTGCAAATACTTTTTCAACCTTTTGTGTATAAGTTGGCTTATTTAAGCCTTTTACTACACCTAAATCTCCTAGGGCAAGAACTTCTCTTCCATCAAAATATTTTGTTACTGTATCTATAATTTTAAATTGTAATTCCATAGCTTCTTGTAATGAAATTGAGTTTAACGGAAATGTCTTCATACCTCTTCCCCCTACTATAATTGATAAATTCTTTTTATATTATTAACTAACATATTTTCAATATGTTTATCTTTGATTTCTGATTTAAGTAACATTGGTACAAATGTATCTATCAAATATGAATAACCTATTCCACCATTTTCTTTAAAATGAGATTTTCTAGTTATATCAACAGACATAACTATTTGATTTGAATAACCTGATAAACATAATTCTCTTAACCATTTAACTCTATTTTCATCTGGTTGATAATTATTTTTACCAATAGTATCAAATGCTATATTTACACCTTTATCTAAAAGAGATTTCATATATTCTAAATCCCCACTTAAGTCAATATGACTTAAAATCACTTTATTTAAATCAACATTATATTTCTTAAATACATCAACTTGTTCATGTCCTAACTTTCCCAATGTTGTATGAGTTACTATTGGACATCCTGTTTCAATATGAGCCCTACATCCTGCATTTAGAACCTTATGCTCCATATCTTCAATTCTATTTAAACTTGTTCCTATCTCACCAATAACTGAAGCCTTAATCCCTGTATCTTCTATCCCATATAATATTTCATTAATCATAATTTTAGATAATTCTACTTCATCTAGATTGTAAACCTCTTGTGGCAAAAATGGTTCTTTATAATATCCCGTTGCACTTAATATCTTAATCCCACTTTCTTTACTTACTTCATTTACATATTGTACATCTCTACCCATACCTCTATTAGTCATGTCAATTATTGTTGATACTCCTTTAGAAACTAAATTTCTAAACTCTTCAATCGTTTGCTCCTTATTATCTAAATGACAATCTTTATCTTTTTTTATTCCTGACAAATCTATAGTAGTATGTTCATGAGCATAAATTATTTCTTTATTTATATTCATAAATATCCATCCTAACTAATAATAATTTATTGATACTTATGGGTGAAATCCAATCATAGATTAGATTCCACCCAATTACTTTATCAAAATATCAAAACATAATCTTTTACTTTATAATTGTTAAATTTAAGCTGGTATTTGATATAATCCTATTAAATATAAGATATTAATTAATATACCTACTCCAATTGCTCCAACTGGTCCAACAGCCATATCTACTATTGGCTTCTTTGAAGTCTTATTTAAAACATATAAGCCTACTACCATAAATAATCCAAATCCTGGAGCCATAGCTTGAGCAGCCATCATTCCTCCAACAAGTAATGCTACTTCTAACACCTTACTCATTGCTGTTCTTATATTATCACCACATTTTCTTACACCTGGGAACTTGTCCATTAGCTTAGCTAATACATCTAATAATAAAATCTCAATAGCCATTACTGCTGCTCCAGCTATAAATGCAATTAAAGGATTAGATATTAATAATCCAACAACAAATACAAACGTCATACCTGCTGGTGCATATACACCTGTTGAAATAGCTGTTGTAGCTACTAGTGGAATAAACCCTATACCTCTAGCAAATGCTGTCATAGCAGCTTCAACATTTTTACCTTCAGCTAAAAGATTTAAACTTATAGGATCTCCTGCTAACAAACAAAGACTTGTAGCTGCTGAAATTAATCCTCCCATTATTGCTAATATAGGTAAATTCTTTTTTATTCTCTTTACTCTTTCTGCAAATATTGCTGTTAAATCTACTTTGGTTGCGTTTTCATCTGGCTTTTCTTTCATTGCAAAAGCTATCATAATAATCATACCTGCAAGTAATGCCATACCTTCTTGATCTAGCTTAATTGTGTTTTCTCCAATTTTAAATGTTCCATACATAACTGTAATTTGTCTAACTAATAATGCTATAATTCCTGTAATTAATCCTTTTTTATATCCAAATTGATATGCTACAACTAGTGCTGGAAAAACCGCAAAAGCCACTGTAATCGGAGTTCCAACCATTTTTAATGGTTCTAAGAAATTTACTGGTAATTTAGCAAATAAATCTACAACAAATTGAAGTCCATAAACGATACCTATTCCATATATAGCCCCAACAACTCCTGATAATACAATTCCCTTCTTTCCACTAGGACAGAAAGTTCCAATGATATCTGTACCAAGTAATATACTATGCACTAAAATAATTGATGCTGCTATTGATACAGGAATACCAAAACCTATAACAAGTCCAAAACTAATTGCAAAAGAAGTTGCTGCTAAGGCTTTTCTATTCATTCTACCTTCTAAAAATTCTGGAACAATTGCTCTAAAACCATCGTTAAAAACTGCTATTCCTTGGTTAACTAAAATTGCTGATAATGCACCTAGAAGTGCTATTACTAAATATTGCATTAATATCTCTCCTTATCTAATTAGTTCTTAAATATTTCTATAAAGCTCTATCTTCATTTAATAACATTAACTATTTTTTTAATAATTTAAATATAACTCCTAAAGAACTTATTGCTCCAACCACTAGCATTCCTATATTACCAGCACTATCTCCAGTTTTTACAGGTTGGCTACTTTCAATCTTATCATTATCATTTTCTGACTCATTTTTATCAGTTTCATCTTTATCAGACGGATTTGTAGCAGAATTCTTTTCTATAACAAATTTAATTTCTTTTACAGTTTCCTTACCATATCTACCTTGAGCTTTAATCAATAATGTATGCTCTCCAACTTCTGATATCTCTTCATTTTTATATTCTTTTCCATCAAGTAATACTTCTAACAAAGTATCATTTTCTCCAACTGCTATTTCTGCTTTTACTGATTTAGAATAAACTTTTCCATTCTCAACTCCAGTAATATTTATTTCTGGCATTATAGATTCATATACGATATTACATAACTCTCTACTAAATTTAAAAGTACTAGGATAACTACCTGACTCATTCACTCCATTATTTTGTTTGTTAGTTAACGAAATAATCTGTAAGTCATTTTCTTTATCAAATATTACTTGTGTACCTGAAAATCCTGTATGGCCAAATACATTATCGTTAGCATATTTACCCATGTAGCCGCTATTTTCTCCACCTCTATTTATTTCCCAACCATATCCATGACCAAATTTACTTTGGATTGATGTAAACTCATCTACTGTTGCTTGATCATATAATGTTACTCCATTGTATGTTCCACCATTTAAGATAAGTTGCCCTAATTTAGATAAGTCACTAGCTGTAGAAAAAACTCCTGCATGACCAGCTACACCTTTATTTGCATACCATGCATTACCATCATTAACTTCACCAATTAATGTATAATCTCTCCATCCTTTGAAGTCTTCTGCTTCTTCTTCACATACATATCCAAAATTATCATCGTCAACCATTTTATATTCGTATGGATTTCCCCATGAAGTTGCTGCTATTCTATCCTTTAATGAAGCATTTTTATTTAAAGGTACATACATTGTGTCATCCATTCCTAAAGGCTTATATATTTCATTTTCTACATATTCATCTAGCTTTTCACCTGTTACTGCTTCAACAATAAAACCTAAAGTCATAAAACTAAAATCACTATATTTTCTATCTGTTCCAGTTTCGTATTCAAGTGGTAAGTCACATATAAATTTTAATTCTTCTTCTGGAGTAGATGCATAATAAAAAGTTGGTTTCCATGGTGTTAATCCAGATGTATGAGTAAGTAAATCTTTTATTTTCACATTCTCTTTACCATTTTTCCCAAACTCAGGAATGTGCTTTATAACCTTATCATTGACATCTAACTTTCCCTCATATGATAGTTTCATTATTGCTTGTGTTGTAGCCATTACCTTTGTTACTGATGCTAAATCATATATAGTTTCTACAGATGTCTTTCTTGGCTTTTCTAATTCTTTTCCCATATCATATTTTTGAGAATCTCCAAAAGCCTTTTCATATACTATCTTCCCATCTTTAGCAACTAAAACTACTCCCCCTGGGAAAGTTCCATTTTTAATATTCTCATTTACTAAATCGTCAATTTTACTTAAATCATTCTTATCAATATTAACTATACTAGCATTATCTTTTTGCATATAATTGATACTATAAGTACTATTTACCTCCTTTGCATTTGCAATTACAGGACTAGCTATCGATATTGATTGACCAAATAAAACTGCTCCTACCAATATTTTTACAACAAGCTTTCTTTTCATAACTATACATCCCCTTTTATAATTTAATACTAACTTATAGTAAGTATTTTAAAATTATTGGAACTACTTCCTCAGCATGTTGAGCTGTAAAACCGTACGCTTTTTTACCTGCTTCAACTTCTGCCTTTATTTCCTCCTCACTTTTAATATGTCCAGGCATTGATATTGTTGCACATTCTCCCATTCCTAGTAGCGCTATTGCCATAGCTAATGCACCACCTCCACCAGTGTTGCATGCACCAAGATATATATCAGCCATACCTGTTTTTATTGCCATAGCTGCCTCTATATCACTCTTGATTTCAATCGTTACTCTATCTCCTGCTACCTTTGCTGTTATATCAGCCACTTTTTGCTTGTCTATTTGTCCACCAATAACTATTCTTTTCATGAAATTCTCCTCCTAAATCTTATTTATTTAATAGAGTGCAAATATGCATCTCAATAAAATCTCTTTCTTGTCTTGGTAACTCTCCTAATATTTCCTCTAAATAATTTGTAACCTCCACAGCCCTTTTATAATTAATATCAGACTTTACTTGTTCAAATATAAATTCATCTATATTTTCAACTAATTTGTTTTGCTCTATTCTAGTTAATGCTGAAGATAAATGAGTTATAAACATTGCTCCATTTTCTTCCTTTAATTCAATTCCTAGTTTTTCTTTAAAAAATGCTATTACCTTAAGTATTTGGTTATAAGTTTTTTCTGTAATTTGACCTGCATCCCTAAGAATGTTTAATCTTATTGTTAAATCCATCTTTCCACCTCAATGTACAAAATTTTGTATATTAACTTAAAATCAAGCCTAATAATTAGGCATGATTAAACCTTCTAATACTTCTCTTTGATATCTTAAAACTTCTTTTCTATCTAAATTTTTAGAGAATAACTTTGGTAATATTGCGTTCTTCTTTGATGTAATAATTACTGCTTCTGTATCTGATATTCCCAAATTCTCTCTTCCAAGCTTTAATACCTTTACTTCATCGCCATCAATATCATCTTTATTCCATATTGCCGCATCTACTTCTTTGTTCTTTATGGCATTTTTAAGAGAACTGTAAGACATATCAACATACTCTACATTAAAATCATTAAAATATGATAACGTTAGTGATGATTGGTCTATTGAAGACCTATCTATACCAACCTTCATATTATTTCTTATAACACCATCATTATCATTTCTTACAACAAGAACATGCTCATTTACGTAAGAATAATCGCCAAATGCTGCCACTATTTCTATAGGTTCATTATTTTTTAAATAATAATCTGCTGTTAATCTTGAAGTAACTGCAAAATCATATCTTCCATCTAACAAGGCTTTTAATCTATGATTTGCCCCCCTCATAAAGGCTAAATTTACTGATAGGTGTCTATCGTTTAATGTATTGAATATCCCTGTAGCTAAACCTTCATATCTTTTTGAGTATGGTAATGGCATAACTCCAACTAATGAATTTATCCCTGCTACTTCTAATAATTTCAGATAATCTATATAAGTAATAAATGTACCTAAATGTCCTCTAGATTCTAACTTTATTGCACCATAATCCTGTAATAACTTAAGAGAACTTTGAACTGTACCTCTTGCAGTTTCATACTTTTCAGATAAAAATGCAACTGTTGGAATTCTATCATCTACATCCAGTTGAATAAATTCATTTGAAAGGTTTGCTGACATGATACCAATCTTCTGCATCAATTTACTTTTAATCTCCATATTTCTCCCTTTCAATATACATTATTTTGTATATTCATAATATAGCATATCGTGTTTTCGTTTTCAACACTTTTTTAATAATTTTTCAAATTTTATTTTTATTACTACTTAGTACCATTTTGTATTTAAAATATTAAAAAGGGAAATTGTTATACAATCTCCCTTTTAATCTTCAATTTTATAAACAACATTTATCCCTAAAATTACAAGTTTATTTCTTATCCTATTTAAATATGCTTCACATTTTGGTGTAATTCCATTTTTGAAATTAATTAATATTTCTATTCTCTTTCCTTCTGCATTGGGATAATTCTTATATAACTCTCCATTATCAATAAACTCTAAGTATGAATTAATTTTATCCTGTAAAATAGTTAAATGTTGATATTCATCTCTCCATGATGAATCATCATTTATTGTTAAAATGACATTTCCAAATTTATTATCTATACCTATACTATCAATTTTATCTTTATCACTTACAGCCATCTTACCCTTCCTTTATTCTAGTAATATATTAATAATATATTTAAAGAGCCCTAAGATGTGTATGATAATGAACTATGAAAATTTATCCTGATTCATTGCTAATCTCTAAATTTTCTAATTACTATTCTTAAAATTCCAAATACAACTATTGAAACTATTGCAGTAGTTAAGTATATTTGTATACCACTTATTTCTTTAACCATATTACTTAAAACATCATACCCTTGACCTTTTAAGAATCCTGACATCTTTATTGAAGCAACAGTACCTATTGCCATAGGGAATGTCATTCCAGCAAATCCTGGGTGAAAGTCAAAAGAGAAAAACTTTGGTAGCTTTACAATTATAAATAATAATGTACAGAAAACTAAAGCATATAATGCATATACTACAAACTTATTAGGCTCCTTTATAAAGTTCAAATAACTTACTAAACAAAGACTTGATGGTGCCAATAGTATTGCTTGAGTATGATGTACTGCGTCTTTAATATCAGTTGTTGCCAATCTATATAACATAAAAGGCATTATAATAATTAAAACTGCTATACCATAATAAACAACTATCTTTCCTATTGTTGGCTCATTCATTACACCACCAACTACAGTTGAAACCATTATTCCATTATAAGTAACAAACCAACTTGGAAGAAAAGTATCTATATTTACTCCCTTAATTACGTTTCTATATGTAAATATAATTATATGAATTGAATGTAATATTAACCCAACAAACCACATTGCTTTACCAATTGTAGGGCTAAAGTCAAATACATAACTTCCTAAGATCATAGTAATCATTGTAAATCCTGCATATAAACTTGCTGGAACTGTATTGGAATATTCATTTTTAAATACATTAAAATTAGTTACAATCTTTATTATATAAGCTATTAAAATTATTGCTGATAAAATCATTGTTATATGTCTAATCCATGTATACCCCAGTGTTAAATATACATTTGATAGTGTTGCTGCACCAACCATTGTTGGAAGTAATGGTACTGGTATGTTCTTAAACTTATCTATAAAACTATTGTTTTTCATTTGTTTCTCCCCTTAATTATCATATGTAAATTCAAAGTTATCTTTCATATTAAAGAAATCAGAATAATCTATCTTAAATAATGACTTTTTAATCTTTGATACATCTATATTATTCTTAATTAATTGAGTAAGTATTCCTGAATATGATAAATCACCTTGAATAATTGCTCCATATATCTTTCCG
This sequence comes from Clostridium sp. 1001283B150210_160208_E6, assembly GCF_015669365.1. NCBI lineage: Bacteria > Bacillati > Bacillota > Clostridia > Eubacteriales > Clostridiaceae > Clostridium > Clostridium sp. 1001283B150210_160208_E6. The sequence goes on from NZ_JADPAA010000019.1 coordinate 44,100, forward strand.
TCCTTATGGATTATCTTTTTATAGTTCCCCTCATCATCATTTTCAATTACAACTGTATAACTATCATCTTCAGGTTCATTTATTCCTAATGACATAGTTGGAATTCCTAAAAAGTTCATAGTTGATTTACTTGCAAAAAAGTCAGTCATTTCTGCCTTTACACCTGTCATATTACTTGCTGCAATTATCCCTTCCTTTGCTGCAGTTGGCCAAATTGAATTTCTTCCTGTTACATCTCCTGCACCATAAATATCTTCCACATTTGTTCTCCCAAGTTCATCTATAACTAATCCAAATCTATCTACTTCTACTCCACTTCCCTCTAAAAAAGCTACATTTGAACGAACACCTGCAGCAACTATTAACAAATCACAAGGAATAGTCTCTCCACTAGTTAATATTATTTCTATTATTTCTCCATTCTCGTTAACTATTAATTCTTTAATTCCTTTTTCATAATATTGATTTACACCATGCTTTTTAAATCCTTCTTCATAGGCTAATGCTGCTTTTTTATCAAGCTGTATAGATAACATATGACCTTTCATTTCTACTAAAGAAATATTCTTTCCAGTATGTATTAGCCCTGAGATAACATCTATTCCAACAAGACCTGCTCCCATTACAACTATGTTATTACATACCTTTGACATTTCCATAATCTTTTCACAATCATCAAAATTACGGAAACCAATAGCATTTTTAGCCTCTCTTAAGTGTGGTATTGGAGGGAAGAATGTGTTAGCACCAGTTGCTATAAGTAACTTATCAAAAGAAACCTTTCTTCCATCTTCTAATACAACTTCTTTTTCTCTAACATTTAAAGAAGCTGCTCCAATTCCTTTAATCCACTCTATTTTATTTTCTTCTATGAAATTATCTTCAACAAACTCTAACTTTTTAACATCTCTAATGCCTTCCATATAGTGATGAAGTATACATCTTGAATAAATCTTATCATCCTTAGATATTAAAGTGATTTGAGCATTGCTGTCTAAAGCTCTAAGTTGTCCTACCCCATTAATTCCTGCTGCTGAAGCACCTAATACAACATATTTCATAAGATTATACCTCCCCTAATGTAATAGCACCCATTGGACATTTTTCTACGCACATTGGCTTACTTCCATCTTTTTCACTACAACTTGTACACATATCACATTTCATAATTTCTTTATGCTTTAATCTGTCGCTCTTTAAAACTCCATAAGGACATGCCATAATGCACATATAACAGCTTGCACAACGCTCTTTATCATATTCTACAAATCCATTTTTTTTATTTTTAGACATTGCACCAGTCATACAAGTATAGACACATTCAGGCTTGTCACAGTGACGACAGAATATTGGAGCTGCCTTTGTTTCACTATCAATAGTTACTCTATTTCTTGAATCTGGACTTTCATGACTTACAACACAAGCAGTAACACATGTTAAACATCCTATACACTTACTTCTATCTATTACTATTCTCTTCATTTGTCTTATTCCTCCTAAAGTCTAGAAATGTTTACTGGTGTAGTCTTATATGAAGGTTCTTTTGAATATGGATCATAAAGAGATGGAGTTAAATTATTACACTCTATATAATGCATTGGAGCATATAATTCACCATATCCTACATCTTCTGTAGGCTTAGCCATAAATTCAGAAGATTGTCCATTAATAGATGAAACCCTAATCATATCATTTTCTTTAATTCCCATTTCCTCTGCCAGTTCCATATTTATATAAATATAAGCTTTTTCAGAAGATACATCCTCTATAAATCTTACTTCTCTTGTTCTAGTTTGAGTATGCCATTGTCCTACTGTTCCTCTTCCTGTGTTTAGAACATAAGGATATTCCTCTGTAGTTTGTAGTGGATTCTCACGAACATCTTCAAACATAAACTTTGCTTTCTTTGATGGAGTGTAGAATAGGTTATCTTCATATAAACGTCTTTCATCTTCCTTTAATACTTCTCCCTCTTTAAATGGCCATTGAATTCCTTTTGAATCAACTAGTCCATCATAATCCACTCCAGTCATATCGCAAGGCATATTTCTAGAACATTCCTTCATTAAGTTAAATACATCTCTTGGCGTCTTCCACTTATCTAGTAAACTTCCCATACCAAGGGCTTTACCTATTCCATATATAACTTCAAAATCTGTTCTTTCATCCTCTCCCTTAGTAAGAGCTGGTCTCATTGCAGAAATTCTTCTTTCTGTATTTATATAGCTTCCTTCCTTCTTTATTCCAGGAACTACTGGAAGATATACATCACATTCCTTTGCACTATCTGTATCATCATAAATATCTTGTACTACAAATAACTCTAACTTATCTATAGCTTCTTGGAAGGTCTTATTGTTAGTCCAAGAATGACGTGGATTTGTACAAATTACCCATAAAGCCTTTATTTTTCCTGAATTTATTTCTTCAACTATTACGTTATAAGGCTTAGTTGGTTTTGTTGCTAAAACTTCATCTTCAACACCTAAAACTTCTGCTATTCTCTTACGTCTTACTGGATTATCAAAGTCTCCACCACCAAATAATCCTGCTGTATTGCTGTATGCACGGGACCCCATAGCATTACATTGTCCAGTTAATGAGTTAGCTCCAGTTCCTGGTCTACCTATATTTCCTGTCATTAATGCAATATTTATTATAGCTTGTGCAGTTCTTACAGCTTCATATCCTTGGTTAACTCCCATTGTCCACCAAATAGATACTCTTTCACCTTTATTAATCAGTTCTACTAATTCTAAAATTCTTTCAGCTTCTATTCCAGTAGCTTCTACAGCCTTTTCTATAGTATACTTTTTAACAAATTCCTTAAATTCTTCAAATCCTTCAGTGTACTTTTCTATATATTCATGATTTAGGTAGTCTTTTTCTATTAGAATATTAGCTACTGTATATAATAAAATTAAGTCTGACTTACCTTTTATTCCATACCAATAGTTTGCATGCTTTGCAGTTTCTGATTTTCTTGGATCTATTACTATTAACTTCTTATTCTTATTAGATCTTATTCTATCCCATAAGATAGGATGAGCTACCACTGGATTTGACCCAATTAATATAACTGTATCAGATAATTCTACATCCTTTAGTGTATATGGAGGAGCGTCAAATCCAAAGCTTTGTTTATGAGCTACAACTGAAGTTGCCATACAAAGTCTTGTATTACCATCAACATTTGCCTTTAAAAAGTTTCTCATTACATGTCCATATATTGCAAACTCTTCAAGGGTTAATTGCCCTGTACTAATACCTGCAACTGATTCTTGCCCATATTTTTCTTGAATTGATAAGAACTTATCAGCTACATATTTATATCCTTCTTCCCATGAAACCCTCTTAAATGTTCCATCATCCTGCTTTATCTTTGGTAAACTAGATGTTTTAACAACTGTTTGTTGTTTATCTAACGAAAGTCCTTTAATACATGAGAATCCATTATTAACTGGATATCCCTTTGTTGGAATAACTTTTACTATCTTTTCATCTTCCACATAAAAATCTAAATTACAGTCTAATGCACAATAGTTACAAGTAGATTGAACCTTTTTCATACTTTCCCTCTTTTCTCTTTTGCTTAGGTAAAATTCATTTTAATTGTTAAAATCTTCTCATTTACGATATTTTTTTAACAATTGTATGCATAGAAATGCCTTCTTTTTTCATCTATCATTAATATAATTAATTTTTTTATATATTACTGTGATATTTATCACAGTTTCACACTTTTTTGTCTATATAGATTTAATTTATATAAAAAAAGAAGCTACCTTTAATAGCTTCTTTTTACTTTAATAGTATTCTATAAATATTTTCTGCTGATGGCATTTCAATCTCATCTTCAAATCTTGCTACAGATGCACACATTCCTTGAAAGAACTTCCAAAACATTATAGATAGGTGTTTTGGATTTCCTTCTACAAAAGTATTATCTCTTTGCCCTTCTTCAATTATCTTAGCTAATACCATACAAGGAGTTGAATAATATGAATTAATTCTAGAATTCTCTCCTCTAGCCATTTCAATCATAAGCATGAAAGCAAATTCTTCCTTTAATCCATAATTCTTGTTTATCCCATCCATTGTCCCTTCAACTAATATCTTAAATTTAACTTTTGCTGGTACTCCAGCATTTAATATTCCTATAGTACTTTCGTTACTAGTTGTTGTTGCTCTCTTTATAATATCGTCAATAATTAAACTAATATCACTATAATATTTTTTTATTTCTTTTAAAGTATATCCACACTCTTCACTTATACTTTCTAAAGTTACATTTAAAAGTCCTTTTTTTACAAATAACCTTAATGCCTTATCCAATATGAACTCTTCTTTTTTATCAGCTTTTCTTATATCATTCAACAAATATCCCACACTTCCCACTTTTTATAAGTTAAATACTTATCCCCATATTTTTTAACTTTGTTACATCACAATTTCTTTTGATTGTTTTCCTCTTTTTTGAAGCTATATTGGGAGCCATCTGTTATAGCTTCAAAGAAACTTTCATCTACATCATCAATTTGTCTAATTTCATCAAGAACCCAGGTATCCCAGCTTCTTACAAACTTCCAGTATTCCTCGAAACTTTCTCTTCTCCTGCTTCCTTTGATATATCTTCCGTTCCTATCATCAATGTAATAATCAGCCATAGCTCCTTTTACATAAAACCATATTAAATCTTCACTTTCATCTTCCAAATCAATAACTCCAATTGGAAGTGTACTAATTAACTTTATGCCCTTAAGTACGTTAATCTCATGCCTTACTTTCATCCATTCAATTTTACTTCTGTGAAGTTCATATAAATCTTTACTAATATAATTTTCTGCTATATCTATATCTCTTTTAGTCCAGGCTTCTTGAATCTTATAAAAGGATTCTTCCACCCTATTTTTCAATTCACTATAATTCCAATCTTTATCTATTCTTTCTAATTCTCTTATTAGTTTCTTACTAACTCTATTCTTTTTATAGATTCTTACCTTATATGCAATAATTCCTCCACTTGAAGCTAAGGCAAATATAGAAATTGTTACAATAGAAGAAATTGGACTACTACTGTTTCCACTACCACTACTTGAAGAACTGTGACTTCCGCCACCGCCTCCCCCTCCTGAACTTCCTCCTCCGCCTCCTCCACCAGCTCTAGCTGACGAAACTATTGGAGTTGAAATTAAAAATACAAGCGCAATTATAATTACAAATATTCCTCTCTTTATTCTCACTATAATCCCCCCTATATGAATTATATCATAATAATCAACAAAAAAACTTTGCCATTGGCAAAGTTTTCCTCATAAATATTTCTATTCATTTATTAGTTGTATCTCTTCTCCAATTCTTACATGACCACCCTTAAGAACTCTTGCAAATACACCATTCTTTGGCATTATACAATCTCCTACCATCTTAAAGATATTGCACTTAACATGACATTGTTTACCCTTTTGAGTTATTTCTAAAAGTGAATCTCCTATGGTAATCTTATCACCAACTTGGATTTTTTCTAAATCCAGCCCTTCAGTAACAAAATTTTCACCAAAGTCTCCATACTTAACCTTACCACCTCTAGCTATAAAATCTTCTATCTTTTCCTTCTCTAACAAAGAAACTTGTCTGTGCCATTTTCCACCGTGAGCATCATTTTCTAAACCAAATTCTTCAATTAAATTAATCTCTTCTATTTGAGTCTTACCTACACCTTTTTTCTCACTTATACATATTGCAACTATATTAGCCATTTTATTATCCTCCTATTTGAAACATGAATCTATCATCTTCTGTTTTTCTATCTTCTATAAATCTATGTCCTTGGGGCTTATTATATATTGTTTCTTTTATTCTTTCTTTAATCTCTTCCCTTGTAGTATCTTCTCTTAAAATGTTTTTAAGATCTAATCCACTCTTAAAATGTAAGCATTGCTTAAGTACACCATCTGGGGTAATTCTTATTCTATTGCAGCTTTCACAAAAATGATTTGATAAAGCAGATATAAATCCAACTCTTCCTTCTGCCCCCTCAATTCTATAATAAAAAGCTGGTCCATTATCCTTATCACTTTTTGCTTCTTTTATATTGAAGTTTTCCTTTAATATTTTCTCTAAATCTTTACCACTTACTCCAGTGTATTTAGTACCTTCCCCTATAGGCATTAATTCTATAAATCTTATATCTAGCTTATGGTGGATACTTAACTTACATAAGTCTAAAAACTCATTATCGTTTATTCCTTTAACAATTACTGCATTTATCTTTACCTTAATTCCTTTATTTACAGCTTTTTTTATGGATTCTACTACACTAATTAAGTTGCCACCTCTAGTAATTTTCTTAAATACATCTTCATTTAAAGAGTCCAAACTTATATTTATTTCATTTAATCCAGCATTAATTAATTCATCAAGGTACTTAGGCAATAGAACTCCATTAGTTGTTAATGCAATTTTTCCTATTTCTTTCTCTTTTGCCTTTGAAACTAACTCTACTATATTCTTTCGAAGAAGAGGCTCTCCACCTGTAAATCTAATTTTCTTTAATCCAATATCTCCAAATATATCAATTAAGTACTTTATTTCATCATCTGTTAATCCGTTATCATTTTTAAAGCAAACATCTCCATCAGGCATACAATATATACATCTTAAGTTGCATGCCTCTGTTAGAGAAATTCTTAAATAATCTATCTCTCTATTAAACTTATCTTTCAAGTAAAATTCACCTCTTATTTAAAAATGGAACTCTCCGCTTTTACCACCTGTCTTTGATACAAGATGTATATTTTCAATAACCATTCTCTTATCTACTGCTTTACACATATCATATATAGTTAGTGCAGCAACTGAAACTGCTGTAAGTGCTTCCATTTCAACTCCTGTTTTCCCAGTTGTCTTAACACTGCCATATATTATAACTCTGCCGTTTTCTTCATCTAATTCAAAGTCTATATTAGCTCCATTTATCATTAAAGGATGACACATAGGTATTAAATTGCTAGTTTGTTTACTTGCCATAATACCAGCAACTCTTGAAACACCAAGAACATCACCTTTTTTTATATTTCCTGTTTTTATAAGATTCATTATTTCTTTACTAACCTTTATGCTTCCTTTAGCTACAGCAACTCTCTTAGTTTCACTCTTTTCTGAAACATCCACCATTACTGCATTTCCTTTTTCATCAAAATGGTTTAAACCTGACATATATTTTCCTCCTACTTACCAAATGAACAATGTGGGAATGTACAAACTTTGCAGTCTAAACATAACCCACCTTGACCATATAAAGCAATATCTCTTTTTGTTAATTTTTCATCTATTAAAATTCTAGGTAAAACTAAATCAAATACTGTTCTTTTTGAATACATTACACATCCTGGAAGCCCCATTATAGGAGTATCTCCAAGGTAAGCAAGTAAAAACATTGCCCCTGGTAATACTGGAGAACCATAAGTTACTACTTCTCCTCCACAATCCTTTATAGCTGATGGCGTAACATCATCTGGATCAACAGACATGCCTCCACTGCACACCACTATATCAGCACCTTTATCAATCCACATTTTTATTGCTTCTGTAATTTTTTCTTTATCATCAGGAAGTATTACTTGCCCTAGTATCTCTGAACCATAATATTCAAACTTACTCTTAATAACTGGTCCAAAGGCATCCTTAATTCTGCCATAGAACACTTCATTTCCTGTAGTAACTATACCAACTTTTTTCTTTTTAAACTTTTCAACACTTATAAATGGCTTTTCTATTAATTTTTTTGCTTCATTAAGTTTTTCTTCTTCAACCATTAATGGAATAACTCTTGTTCCACCAAGCTTTTCACCTTTTTTAACTGGTGTATTATTATGTATTGTTGCCATCATAATATCATCTATCATGTTAAGCTCTAAAAGAGCATCTTTATCAATTTTTAATACCCCATCATAAGAAGCAAAGAAATCTATTTTACCTTCTTTTATTTCACCAAATTCTAATCCATCTCCACAGGAGATATCCTTAAGAATTATAGCTGCATCATTTTCATGAACTAATCCTTCTGTCTCTTCCCAAACATATATATTATCCTTCCCTAGAGAAAGTAAAACATCTATATCCTCTTCCTTTATTACATGACCTTTTTTAAAAGCTCTTCCTTTAAATTCACCTGGAACAATTTTAGTAATATCATGTAAAAGTACTCTACCTACTGCATCAACAGTTTTTATTTTCTTCATATCAAAAACTCACCTACTTATTTTCTTTTAGTAACCTGTTGTATATAAATATTAATGTTGTGCTTATAATTATCACTACCACAGCAAAAAAATTTGCATTTGAGGAATCCCCTCTTTCTACAGCATAATAAATTGCCATAGGTATATTTTGTGTTTTCCCTGGTATATTACCAGCTATCATCATTGTTGCACCAAATTCACCAAAGCATCTTGCATAGCTTAAAACCATTCCACTTAAAATTCCTTTAGAAGCTAATGGAAGTGTTACCTTATAAAATGTTTGAAATTTAGTTGCTCCTAAATCAGCTGCTACCTCTTTATAAGTATCATCTATGGATAATAAAGCACCTTTTGCACTTCCATACATTATTGGCAGGGAGGTAATAACTGCTGCTATTACTGCTCCATACCATGTAAATATAAATGTAAAATCAAAATACTCATATAAAAAGGATCCAATAAAACTTCTCTTTCCTATTATCATCAATAAAATATATCCTATTAATGATGGAGGCATAAATAAAGGAAGCATAATTGCACTTTCAAAAAAATTCTTTAGTTTCCCTTCTCTTTTTAATAGCAAATTAGCTAACAATATTCCTAAAATGCTTACTATTATAGTTGAAACTATTGAAGTTTTTAGTGAAATTATTATTGGTCCTTCATACATAAAGTTTATTTCCTCTCAAAATTATATTTTTCAAATATATCTATATTTTCGTTTATAAAATCTTTAAAGTTTTGTACATCTTTATTTTCTACATTGATATTAGCAAATGTATATATAGTTGGGTCGTGAAGACTTCCATCTATTTTTTCTACTAGCTTTGCATCACCTAAGTTATTTATTTCATTAGCATAAACTATAGCATAATCAACGTCTCCACTTTTCACATAGTTTAATACTAGTTTTGCATCTTTACAAAAGACAATATTACTTTGAATCTTATCCCATACACCACTATTTTTTAGGGCTTCCCTTGAATAATCTCCTATAGGTACTCCTTCTGCACCTAATGCAATTTTTCCAGTTATAGATGGTAAATCTTTTATTGAAGTTATATCTTCCTTACTTCCACTGCTCTTTACAAGCATTAAACCATTTGTTAAGAATTCTTTAACTTCATCCTCTTTAACACTTCCAATAGATATAAGTTCATCTGTTTCATCTTTACTAGCAGATAAAAACAAATCTACCTTTCCACCCTCTTGTATTTGTTTTCTTAAGCTTCTCGAACTACCGTAATTTGTATTTATCTTTATGTTAGAATTTTCAGCTTCATATTTTTTTATTATCTCATTCATTGGATCTTCTAAAGAAGCTGCCGCACTAATTGTGATTTCCTTAGCTTCTTTATTGTCACTTCCACATCCTACAAATGTGAAAAGCAGCCCTAATGAAAGAAATATACTTAAAACTTTTTTCATTCCTTATCAATCCTTTAACTTACTATTTTCTAGCACATTCCTTAGCTGTTTCATTTAAAATGTCAATTCCATGTTTTATATCTTCAAGAACAAAATCTAATGCTTCTTTGCATGCCTTTGGACTTCCTGGTAAATTCACTATAAGTGTTTTCTTTCTTATACCAGATGCAGCTCTTGAAAGCATTGCCCTCTTAGTTATGTTTAAACTAAACATTCTTATAGCTTCTGAAATTCCTGGTGTTTCTCTTTCAACTATTTCTTTAGTAGCCTCTGGAGTTATATCTCTTGGAGAAAATCCTGTTCCCCCTGTACTTAATACTAAATTAACTCCTAATTCATCAGCTAAATACCTAAACTCTTCCTTTAAAAGTTCTTTTTCATCTGGTAACACAACGTATCTTTTAACTTGAAACCCTGATTTTTCAACTATTTCTCTAATTACTGCTCCACTTTTATCCTCTCTTTCACCTTTTGAGCCTTTATCACTGCTTGTTACTATTGCTACTGTATACATAAACACACTTCCTTTATAAGTATCTTTCTTTTTCAACTATGTCTGCTAATTTCTCGTAATCATTTATATCAACCCACTCTACTCCTTCAATTAATGGATCAAAATCACTTGCTACAGCTATAATTTTATCCCTTGGAGTAATTATTTTTCTTCCTTTTTCTTCCCTTGCCACTTCAATTTTTCTTAAATTACTCTTTTTATAACCTTCTACAATTATAAAATCAGTTTCACTTATATTATCAATAATACTATCTAGTGCTAATTCTTCTTCCACTTCTTTTATCATGGCAAATCTATTTTTTGAAGAAATACATACTTGTTCTGCTCCAGCTTTTCTATGTCTCCAAGTATCTTTTCCCTCTTTGTCCATATCAAATCCATGAACATCATGTTTAATTGTTGAAAGGGAGTATCCTCTTTTTCTTAGTTCCTTTATAAGACCTTCAATTAAGGTTGTTTTTCCTACATTTGAACAGCTTGCTACTATATTAATTATTGTACTTCCCTTTTTACTATCCTTTAGTATCTCCCTATATTCCTCAGGAGTATTTACATTTGTCATTGCACGCTCATCATTCATTAAAATGTAGGTTACATCTAAGCTTTTCATTAAACTCTTTAGCTTATAATTTTTATTGTCTATGTTCTCTTTTATCTTATCTAAAGCTGACTTTCTATACACTCCACATAAAGGCTGCTCTTTTCCATCTACTACAGGTATAAGTGCATCTCCTTTGAAATCAATATTTATTAATGAATTGATTACATACTCACTTATAAATGGCATATCTGCAGCAATAATTAATGCTTTATCATTTTTTATAGATTTTAAAGTAGAATATATTCCTCCAATTGGTCCAATATCTTTAACTTCATCCTCTACTAACCTGCATGTATCTAAAAACTCTTGGTACAAGGATAGATTATTACAAGAGATAATAATATCATCTATTAAATTTAATCTTTTAATTATCTTTTCTATAAACCTTTCATTATCCAATGATAAAAAGGCTTTTGTATTATAATTCATTCTAGAATTTTTACCACCACTTAAAATCACAGCACTTGTTTTTACTTTCATCTCTTTTTCATCCCTTAGTTTTATTATTTAATAATCCAAACTCTTTCCCCAATTTCTAAAACTTTGTTTTCTTCAACTTCTAATAAAGCATTACTTTTAATCATTGTGTTTATTTGTCCTGGACTTTGATAAATGTTATTTATATAAACCTTATTTTCAAGTTCTTCACTAACTCTTACTCTTAAGAATCTTCTCTTAGGAGACTTTTTCTTAAACTCATCTTGAAGAATTCCTTCTACTTTCCTTATATCAATATCCTTGCAGTTTAACATCTTTGCAATTACTCTTCTAGCTGTTAGCTCAAATGTAGTTGCTGCTGCTACTGGAGTACCGGAAAGACCTATATATATAACTCCATTCTTTACTGCACTAAACATAGGAGAACCTGGCTTCATAGAAATCTTCCAGAATAATCTTCTATACCCTATGGACTCTACTGCCCTTAAAACTAAATCTTTTTCTCCAACAGAAACTCCTCCAGTAGAAATAATTATTTGGCATTCCTTTTCTGCCTTTTCTACTACACTTACTATTCCTTCAATAGAATCCTTAGCAATATGAAAAATCCTCGGTTCTGCTCCAAGTTCTAACAATCTTGTATAAAGAAAGGCTTTATTGCTATTAAATATCTTTCCTTCTTTAAGATCTTCACCTGGTTCTTGTAGTTCATCACCTGTTGTAATTATTCCAACTATAGGCTTCTTATAAACTTTAACCTTATTGATACCCAAAGAGGCAATGGCAGTTATTATTGATGAAGTTAAGAACTTATCTTTATTTATTATCTTAATTCCTCTTTTGAAATCTTCACCTTGATAAATGAAATTGTCATAAGCTTTATGTGATACAAAAATTCTTACTTCATTTTCTTTTAAAGCCTCTGTATCTTCTTGCTTTACTATGCAGTCTGCTCCCTCTGGAATTTTAGCTCCTGTCATTATCCTAATAGCTTCGCCATGTCCAACCTTCTTAAGAGATACCTCTCCTGCAAATACTTTATCTATTACCTTTAAAACTCTTGGAGTTCCCTTTGATGCACCTTCTAAGCTTTTAGCCATAACAGCATATCCATCAAGAGGCGATTTATTAAAAGGAGGACTATCTATAGGTGATAGAATCTCCTCTGCTAAAACCCTTCCAAGGCTATTAAAAATATTTACTTCTTCTATATCATTTACCTTTGTTTCTTTTAATAAAAGCTCTTGAGCCTCTTCTAAGGTAATCATACTCTCACTCCTAATTTTTTAATTTCTTAGTATCTAAAAAAAAGCTTATTACTTAATGCATTTTTGGGCATAAGTAATAAGCTTTAAATATTTCTATTTAAAATCAAAAACTTATTTCCTTCCCAAAAACGTGGAGATAATACCCTTTCGAATATTACCCTGCGAATTAACAATGTAATTCAGGCATAATTCCTTAGAATTTCTTCCTTAGGAGTGTTATGCTCTGGAAATCTTATATTCTTTATATTCTTATTAATACTCTCTATATAAATATTCCACTTAATAAAATGATTTAGTCACTTTATTTATGTTATTATTTTAACACTATTAGATATTATTTGACAATAGATTAGATATTTTTATAATATTTTTTAATTATATAAATTTTACATTCAAAAAATAAAAGAGTGATTATTAATAATCACCCTTTCTTCTAGTTATCTGAATGGAATCTTACCATATCTACCATAACTAATAACCCAACTAAAAATACAGTATAATCTTCATCTAATACCTTTAAAATATATCTATCTCTTCCAAATGTCCACTCTTTATCTATTTCCCCAATTTTAAATCCATCTTTTTCAACTGTATAATTTCTACCTAGAATTGCAGAATCACAGCTCATTACAAATCTACCAAGCACCCCTGATATATTATATTTAGGCACCATAAATTCCTTTTCTATTGCGGCTATTTCCATACCATTTGAATCATATACCTTATATTTATGTGCTCCAATTCTTAGCTGTTGTCTAAAATACATCAATTTTCTTGATTTATCTGGTGTATAGATATTTATATTCTTCCCTATATCAAATTTATCAGCCTCTACTAAAAATGCTTCATTTCTATTTTCATCATAAACATCGAATTTAGCCCCAAAAGCTAATAGTCTTTCCTTAATAAAGTAGTTTTTTGACATAATAATCTCCCCTTATACAATATTTTTTATCTGTATATATAGTATATAATACTATATAATATAAGTCAATATAACTCTTTATTTTTAAGTTTATTTTAAGAGTAGATATTTATTCCCTTGGTACTTAAGGTAAAAAAAGAAATAGTTATTGCAAAATAAAATTTACAATAACTATTTCTAATAATTATCTATCTAATGGCTTTTTTAATACTCCTAATAGAACCATTCCTACTAAAGAACCAATTATAAGGGATACAACAAACATAAATGGATTTGTCATAACTGGTACTACAAATAAACCACCGTGTGGTGCTAATGTTTCACATCCAAAGAACATTGATAATCCTCCAGCTATAGCTGACCCTATTACACATGAAGGTATTACTCTTAATGGATCCGCTGCTGCAAAAGGTATTGCACCTTCTGTAATAAAGGAAATTCCCATTACATAATTTGTTATACCTGATTGCCTTTCTCTTGATGTAAATTTATTCTTAAAGAAAGTTGTAGCTAAAGCTATTGCTAATGGTGGAACCATACCACCTATCATAACAGCAGCCATGATATCATTATTACCAGTTGCTAATGAAGCTGTTCCAAATACATATGCGGCCTTATTAAATGGACCACCCATATCTATAGCCATCATACCACCTAAAACTAATCCTAAAAGAACCTTACTAGTAGATCCCATGCTATTTAACAAATTAGTTATACCATCATTAAGAGCAGCTACTGGTGGGTTTACAATAAATATTAGTATAGCTCCAATAAGTAATATCCCAAAGAAAGGATATAATAAAACTGGTTTTAATCCCTCTAAACTATCTGGTAACTTATCAAATAGCTTCTTTAATCCAACTACTAAATATCCTGCTATAAATCCTGCAAGTAATGCCCCTAAGAAACCAGAGCCACCATCTTTAGCTAAAACTCCTCCAACAAAACCTACTGCCAAAGCAGGTCTATCACCAATAGACATAGCAATGTAACCAGCAAGTATAGGCAACATAAAGCTAAATGCTAAATTACCTACCACATTAAAGAACGATGCAAATTCTGTACTTGTTCCAAATTGTGGAGTTCCTGCTGCTCCTGAGTCAACTAAGAATGATAATGCTATAAGAATACCTCCACCTATTACAAATGGTAACATATGAGAAACACCATTCATTAAGTGCTTATAAACCTTATGTCCTATCCCTTCTTTTTCTATATCAGCTTCTCCACCTTCAGACTTTTCACCTGATGCATGATATATAGGCGCCTTACCACTAACAGCTTCATTTATAAGTTCTTCTGCCTTGTGAATTCCATTTGCCACTTTAGTCTGAATTACTCTTTTTCCATCAAATCTATCCATATAAACATTTTTATCAGCAGCAATTATTATACAATCTGCATTTTTTATCTCTTCATCTGTTAGAACATTTTTAGCTCCACCAGAACCATTTGTTTCAACCTTTATAGAAATTCCCATATCCTTAGCTTTATTTTCTAAGCTTTCTGCTGCCATATAGGTATGTGCTATTCCAGTAGGACACGCTGTTACTGCTAAAACTCTATATCCATCTTTTTCTTCTTTCTTATCTTCTACTGGTTCATCAAACTTTTCTGTTTCCTTTTGATCTATAAGTCTTAAAAACTCTTCCTTGCTTTTAGCATTTATAAGTTTTTTTCTAAACTCTTCATCCATTAAAATGGTAGATAATCTTGCTAACACCTCTAAATGAAGATTATTTTCTCCATCTGGAGCTGCAATCATAAAGAAAAGATGAGCTGGAGCACCATCTAAAGAGTCATAATCCACTCCATCCTTAACAACCATAGAGCTTAGTCCTGCATCTTTAACTGCTGTTGTTTTAGCATGAGGAATAGCTATTCCATCTCCTATTCCTGTTGTACTTAATTCTTCTCTTGATAAAACAGCCTTTTTATACTCTTCTTTGTCATTTAACTTGCCTGAATTATTCATTAATTCAACAAGGTTATCAATAGCCTCATGTTTATTTGATACTTTTACGTCTAATTCTATTGAATTACTACTTAATAGATCAGTAATACGCATTTTTATTCCTCCTCAAAACTAAATTTCATTTAATAATTTTAGTATTTCATCTTTCGTTGCTAATCCTTCTGAAAATGCTGTAGCACTACCAGTTGCTACTCCCATTTTAAAGGCTTCTTTAAAATTATAGTTCTTTAAATATCCTGCTATAAATCCAGCCACCATAGAGTCTCCTGCACCAACTGAATTTTTAACTTTTCCCTTTGGCACACCACTCTTTATAATTTCTCCACTTTCTGATATAAAAATCGCTCCATCTCCTGCCATAGATATAAGTACATTTCTTGCCCCTTTATCCTGTAGCTTTTTAGCATATTCAATTATTTCTTCATCAGTTTTTAACTCTACATTAAATATTTCTCCAAGCTCATGATTATTAGGCTTAATTAAGAAAGGTTTAAACTTTAGTACATTTACCAATAAGTCTTTTGTAGCATCTACTATAATCTTAATTTCTTTCTTTTGTAGTCTTTCCATAATCTTTTCATATATGTCTTCTGGAAGTGATTTAGGTATACTTCCTGCTAAAACTAATATGTCACCATCTTGTAGATTATCTAACTTCTTATATAAAGAATTTAGTGCTTCCTCATTAATATGTGGTCCTCCGCCATTAACCTCACTTTCTTCGTTAGACTTAATCTTTACATTTATTCTAGACAATCCATCATTTAACTTAATAAAATCTGATTTACAACCAAATTCTGATACCCTTCTTTCAATTTCATCCCCAGTAAACCCAGCTATAAAACCTAAAGCAGAACTATCATACCCTAAATTCTTCAATACTATAGATACATTAATGCCTTTTCCACCAGGATACACATCTTCCTCTTCTGTCCTATTAACTCTACCTAGCTTCAAATCATTTACTTTAACTACATAGTCCAGTGAGGGATTAAAAGTCACTGTGTATATCATTTTTATACCTCCAATACTTCTGTATAATTTTTATATTTATTCTCTCCTATTTCCTTAGTTATTATTTTTGCTTTATTTATTTCTGCAAATGTTATTGGAAATATTTTATTAAATTTACTGTTATCAACTAATACGTAAGGTGTCTTACTTCTATTTATAGCCTCTTCCTTAACAAGGGCTTCTTTAACATCTGGAGTAGTAAAACCTGATTCTATACCTACTCCATTAGATCCAAAGAAAGCTTTTGTAAAATTATATTTTTTTAAACTTTTTATAGCTTCTACCCCTATAATAGCTTCTGTTGATAACTTCAATTCTCCCCCTAATATATAAACTGTACATCCTTTTTCAATAAGCTTTTTAGCATGAACAATACCATTTGTAACATAAGTTGCTTCTTTTTCTTCAATATATTCAGCTAAAATTTCAGTTGTGGTTCCTGCATCAATATACACAAAATCTCCTTTTTCTATTAATGAAGCAGAAAATTTTGCAATACTTATTTTATCCTCTCTATTTAAATCATGCTTGGTTTTGACATCTTTTTCTTCAGTTGTTAAGTTTTTATCAATAACTACTGCTCCACCATGAACCTTATTCAGTTTACCCAAATTTGCTAAAGCATTTAAATCTCTTCTAATTGTTGATTCTGAGGTATTTAGCAAGGCTACTAGTTCATTTACAGTAACTGCTTTCTTCTCATTTAAAACACTTAAAATCTTATGGAATCTTTCTTCTGTCAACATTTACAACACTTCCTTTATATAAATATTACCCCTTTAAGTTTTCAAAGTCAATCATTTTCATTCAAATTCTTTCACTTTCTCTTAAACTTAATTTCACTCTTTCAAATATTTAGAATATTTAAACTCTAGATTTTCCTATTGTGTTTCGACATAGTTCTATGATATATTCAACTTGTTAAATAATTTGCAATCTAGTTATTTAACGTTTACAAAAAGACAATGAGGTGGACTGAATGAACAAAGAACAATGGACAGGCTTCAACGAAGGTCGTTGGGCAAAACACATCGACGTTAGAAACTTCATCCAAACTAACTACACTGAATATACAGGTGATGCTAGTTTCCTTGAAGGTGCTACAGAAGAAACAACTAAATTATGGGATGTAGTTTGCGAATTAAGCAAACAAGAAAGAGAAAATGGCGGAATATTAGATGTTGATACAAAGACTATATCTAAAATCAACGCTTACAAACCAGGATATATAAGTGAAGCTTTAGAAAAAATAGTTGGTGTACAAACTGACGCACCACTTAAGAGAGCTGTTATGCCAGAAGGTGGTATAAGAATGGCTGAAAATGCAGCTAAAGCTTATGGATATGAAATAGATCCTTTAATATCAGAAATATTTACAAAGTATAGAAAAACTCATAACCAAGGTGTTTTCGATGCTTACACTACAGATATGAGATTAGCTAGAAAAGCTGGTATAGTTACAGGACTTCCAGATGCTTATGGTAGAGGAAGAATCATAGGTGACTATAGAAGAGTTGCTTTATACGGTGTTGATAGACTTATAGAAGATAAAAATGAACAAAAATTAAGCCTTGAAGTAGGAACAATTGATGAAGATGTAATTAGATTAAGAGAAGAAATCTCTGATCAAATAGTTGCACTTAAAGAATTAAAAGAAATGGCTGCTTCATATGGATATGATATAGCTAGACCAGCTGCTAACGCTCAAGAAGCTATCCAATGGTTATACTTTGGTTACCTTGCAGCTATAAAACAACAAAATGGTGCTGCAATGTCACTTGGTAGAACTTCTACTTTCTTAGATATTTACATAGAAAGAGATTTAAGAAATGGCGTTATAACAGAAAAAGAAGCTCAAGAATTAATGGATCACTTCGTAATGAAGTTAAGATTAGTTAAGTTCTTAAGAACTCCAGAATATAACGATTTATTCTCAGGAGATCCAACTTGGGTAACTGAATCAATTGCTGGTATGGGATTAGACGGAAGATCTTTAGTTACTAAGAACTCATTCAGAGTACTTAATACACTTTACACTTTAGGACCTTCACCAGAACCAAACTTAACAGTTTTATGGTCAACAAGACTTCCTAAGGCATTTAAAGACTTCTGTTCAAAGGTTTCTATTGATACAAGCTCTGTTCAATACGAAAACGATGATTTAATGACTACTTACTGGGGAGATGACTATGCTATAGCTTGTTGCGTATCTGCAATGAAAGTTGGTAAGCAAATGCAATTCTTCGGTGCTAGAGTTAACTTAGCTAAGACTCTTCTTTACGCTATAAACGGTGGTAAGGATGAAAAGCTAGGAATGCAAGTTGGACCTAAATTAGCTCCAATAACATCTGAATACTTAGATTACAATGAAGTAATGGATAGATTTGAACAAATGACAGATTGGTTAGCTAACCTTTATGTTAACACATTAAATGTTATCCACTACATGCATGATAAATACTCTTATGAAAGCTTACAAATGTCTTTACATGATAGAGATGTATTTAGAACAATGGCTTGTGGTATAGCAGGACTTTCAGTATGTGCTGACTCACTTTCTGCTATTAAATACGCTAAGGTTAAGCCTGTAAGAGATGAAAACGGAATTGCTGTAGACTTCGAAGTTGAAGGCGACTTCCCTAAATACGGAAATGATGATGATAGAGTTGATGATATAGCTGTATACCTTGTTGAAAACATGATGAACAAGATCAGACAAAACAAGACTTACAGAAATGCATACCACACTCAATCTATCTTAACTATAACTTCAAACGTTGTTTATGGTAAGAAGACAGGAACTACTCCATGTGGTAGAAAGAAGGGAGAACCATTTGCTCCAGGTGCTAACCCAATGCACGGAAGAGATAATTCAGGATCATTAGCATCTTTAAACTCAGTTGCTAAGCTTCCATATGAACATTCTCAAGATGGTATCTCTAACACATTCTCAATCGTGCCAGATGCTTTAGGAAAGACTCCTGAAGATAGAATCAACAACTTGAGCTGCATGATGGACGGATATTTTGGACAAGATGCTCACCATCTAAATGTTAATGTATTTAACAGAGAAACATTACTTGATGCTATGGAACATCCAGAATTATATCCTCAATTAACTATTAGAGTTTCAGGATATGCAGTTAACTTCATCAAGTTAACAAGAGAACAACAACTTGATGTAATAAACAGAACATTCCACGAAAAGATGTAGTTTTATTATAAGAAACAAAAAGCTAGTAAGTAGATTTATATCTACCTGCTAGCTTTTTATTTAGCATATAATTTCATTAAAAAGGTGGAGTGGATATTTTTTAATATGAAATTATAATAATACCTTTGAGTTATAGCTAATTAAAATTTTATACTTTCCTATACATTAAAAAAGAAAATACAGCAAGTACACTTATACGCACCTACTGTATTTTTACTTAATTAGCAATTTAAGACACATTTCCATTATACTATCTAACAAATATTTCTGTCTACCATATACTTCAATAATTTAATTTTTTAACAAAAAATTCTTCATTGATTAAACTGCTTATTACTTATTCTATATTTACATATTGTTATATTTATAAAAATATATATTTTTATATTTATACCTTTGATTTATAATTAATTAAAATTTTATAATTTCCTAGAGGTTTAAAAAAACTCCTTGCAAAATTTGCAAAGAGTCTTTTCATTATTCCTACTTTAATACGAAAGATTCGCAATCTGTACATTGAGGAACTGATGGGTTTTGTTCATGTGTTCCTACTTGTATTTCATTAAGTGTACAGTAACTCTTCATATCATTGTATTTACATTGTTGTACTGAGCATTTAATACTCTTATTAGCTGTCATATCCATTCCTCCATATAATAAACTTCACAATTATATTAACCTTATATTATAAAAATATTCTTATTTTTTTATAATAAAAATCGGATTTGAAAATGCAAATGGAGCAGCATTTCTAACTCCAACTTCAGTTGATAAAGACTGACCTTCTTCCTCTTTTCCTTCTACTTCCATTCTAATAAAATCTCCTGGCACTACCCTCACCCTTTCTACCATTTCAAAAGTAGTATCATCAATATCTTTTTCAGAAATCACTTCACCATTTCTTATTAATCTAACTTTAGAAATCCCATTATAATATTCACCTTTTAAATTAACTTTTATAACTTCTCCCATTGAATTTACTTTATAGTCATCGCCCATCATAGCATTATTCACCTTAATCTCTAATGAAGGTCCATTAGTTCCATACATATGTCCCTTCTTTTGGGCTTCAATTATACCTTCTTCAGTAAAACTTTCTGAATATGTTTTTAGGTATACCTTTCCTATATCCACTGGGTAATGAGCATCTGTTTCTGCAACGCCATAAAGATGCTTTCCTTCTGTATTTAATTTATCCCAAATAATAAAGGCATCATTATTATATTTATTTTTAGGACCTCTACAGCCATTCCACACTTCAATTCCATTTACCCCATTATAATCAGGAAACTTCCATCCTAATTTGCTGTCAGCAGGATGAGCAGCATAAATTAAAGTATTATAATTTCCAAGCTCCTTAATTAAATTATCTTTAGATAGAGAGCCATAATTTTTATTATCCTTCACATTCATTAAAACTGCATGACCTGAAGATGTAGTATATTCATTTCCTTTTATAATTATTTCTCCATTACCTTTAGCACTTTTTGACTCCTCATATCCATTGCTATTATTATGATCAGTCATTGTCATATAATTTAATCCAGCACTTCTCATGGCCCATATATTTTCTGCTACGCTTCCATTTCCATCAGAATAGTTAGAATGAGTATGATTATCTCCCATGAACCATCCCTTACCACTAACTGTAATTCCACCTAGCTTTATATTCTTCACCCCTTTATTAGGTTCCTTAACTTGTACTATAAACCTTGTACCACCACTTTTACATTTTATCTTCCATTGAACACTTCCCTCTTCATTTGGCTCTAAGGTTTCTATCGAAAAATTACTTTTCCCTAAGGGTTTACTTTCGCCATCACAAATTAGCTTACCCTCTATTTTTCCTTTTTTATTTTTTGTTATATTTTTTACCTTTAAGCTAACAATTACTTCATCTCCAGAATTTAATAGCTCTCCAGCCTTATCTATGCTTCCTTCATACACCATATCTTCTTCTGTAGATGCTGTAACTACTCCTATATCCCTTGAAAAGTAAATATAAGCTCCCACTCCTATAAGCATTAGTATTAGAGGGAGAACTGCAATAAATAGTTTATAATGTTTTTTTCTTCTACTCATTTTACCCTTCCTTTCTCTAATACTATTTTCTTTATTTATTTATAAATTATTCTAATTTCTTTCTAATTTTCTAGACATTAAAAAAAGAAACCGCAAAGCGATTTCTTTTTTACTCTTATAACTTCAATTTATCTTTTTCAAGTTCTATAAAGTTATTTATAAACCCAACAAATCCATTTAAAACATTATCATTTATATCTATTACTGTTACTCTCTTACTTAGAGAATCATATCTACCTAATGAAATATACACCTTGTCCTCAATGTAATAAAACAAATATCCTATTTCTAAATCTTCATGGAATATAATTTCTTTACTATTAATCTTTGAGGATTCAAAAAGAAAACTACTTTCCTTTGATAATACCTTATGGAATCCCTTACTTTCATTATTATATATGTATCTATTATTGTTTAAATCTAAATATAAGTCCTTTTTATATTTCTTCATACAAGGTATAAAAAGAAAGTTCTTACTATGTACGAAGGCTGCAATATAATCCCTTAATTTATATATTTCCTTGTCCTCTTCAAACCTGAATCCAGTTTTATTAAATAATTTTATTATTTCCCCAAAATAACCATTCCACTGAAAATTACAACTTTCCCACTCCATTAATTCTTCCATTAAACTTTTAAAATCTATGCTACTATATTTAATGTTTGCAAAGGAGTTATTAATGATTTCACTTTTAAATACATCTTTTTTCTTATTTTCATTTCCCTCTAATGAAGATGTATTTCCTAGTGCTTGTACAAATTCTGCAAGCCTATCTCCAAAGCTTGTTGTTATTATTATTTTTAATGTAATCTTATCAAACTTAACAAACTCATTTTTTTCTTTACATTTATTAATATAATTTTTCACACAATCTATGCTTTTAAAGCTATATCCATTTTTCATATAACTTCTATATAAAAAATTTTTATTTATGTAATCTTCCTGTAACTTCATATTATATGTGTTACTTTGCTTGTCCTTAATACCAATTACCAATTCGAATTCATTTTCAAAACACTCATCTAAAGCATACTCCACTGCCCTAATATAAGTTGGGTCTTCTTCTAATACAGGGCTATCCATATCCCCATAAATTTCATTGGTAACATCTTCCTCGCACAAGCTTCTTTCATATGATTTACTTACTATTATCATCTTATTTATTGGAAAAACATAACACTTCCCATATTCAATTATACACTCTCTAATATCCAAAAAATCCCCCCATTTAACAACCTTATAAGCAAATTATATAACCACTTCATACTACTAACAACAAGTAAATTATGTAATGGTATTTACTTGACTTTTTGTCAAAAAAAATAGATACTATATAAGGTTAATGGATAATTATAAATGTTAATATATAGCAAAGGAGAATTTTAATGCATACTAAAAAGTACTACTACGATGAGCAACTAAGAAAATACTATTTTGAAAAATACTATCAAACTTTTACTAAATGTAAGGATAGTTTAAAGGAATCAAATACTTCAGAACTTTTATCTCTTCAAACTAAACCTACACTTACAGACATAGCTAAGAGGTTAGATATTAAGGGATATTCAAAATTAGGTAAAGATGGGTTAGTTAATCTAGTATCTGCTTATATTACTGATAATATAGATAATATACTTTGCGAACTGTCTTATAAAGAACTTAATCTGTTAAAGGAATTAGCTAAAGAAGACTTAGTTGAATACTCTTTTTCAATAGATAACTTAAACTTAATTGGAGGATTATCATCCCTTGGAGTACTATTTAAATTATCTACAAAGGATGGTTACTACCTTGTAGTACCAAGTGATATAAAAGACGGAATTAACTCTTTAACATCTTCTAAAAAATATATTTCTAACCTTAAGGAACGTTCAGAAGGAATCGATCTTATAGATGGATTAATGACTCACTATGGTCTTTTATTAGGTGGAGAATTATATTCCATAATAACTAATAAGGAAAGTAAGGTTTTTAAAGAGGAAAACTTAGATTTTTACTTAAACTATATCTTTAGAAGCTATGAAGCTTTTACAGAAGGTAACGCATTAATTCACCCATTCCTTTTCTCACCTGAAGATGTATATGAAGAATTAAGAGTAAGACAAACTATTCAATATAACTTCAGTAATGAAGATTTCTTTGTTTCTTTAGGTAGAGATTTTAAAGATACTTGGGGTGAAGAAGTCTTAGAACTTAAAAACATTCTTTCTAAGACTAAGTTAAAAAAATCTGATATAGACTCATTAATTAGCCAATTAATATTCTATATTAAAAACGACATGGATACTCAAATAATAGTTGAATTACTAACTTCTTATAGCTTAAATTTAAGTGATAAGGCTTTAGCTGACTCAATAGTCAACTCCTTCTCTAAGATCTTTAACAATACACCTATATGGTCTTTAAAGGGCTTAACACCATCAGAGTCAACTGCTAGACAAAAGACTACTATAATAAAGGATAAAGAACCTGGAAGAAATGAACCTTGCCCTTGTGGAAGCGGAAAGAAATATAAGAAATGTTGTGGTAGATAACAAGTAAAAATTATAATCTCCTAAATAATAAAAAGCTGTAGATTTTCTACAGTTTTTTTATTAAAACAAAAGGGGCTGTATCAGATTAAGGTTTTTTACCTTAGGCTGATACAGCCTTATTTTTATAATTTTAAATTTTATTCAT